>JAZSMX010000154.1:0-18340 GCA_045536125.1 Eubacteriales bacterium
TCCCCGGTCCCCCCTTGATTGCAAATACACGTCCGATTCTTGCGGCATTGAAAATTTCATCGTAATAGCTGAAAAACCCCTTAAAACTGTTGGAGGCGGCGAAATAAGATGTTTCCCCCGTTGATCTGATTGTCATAATAAAATCCTCCGTGGTGTTTTGCTATTATTTTATGCAGAAGCCAAAAAAATGTTCTACTTTTTTTCAAGCACTCATATAGTAAACCAAAAGCGGACAGGAGGTCCTCATGAAAACAGCATGTACGTTCAGGGAAACGGCATTCCTCCCTCCGATCCTCAAAAATGCCCTTCCGCCACGTCTTTGGGATGGCATCAGAAGCTGCGGAAACGTGCAAATTGAAGAGCTGCGACTTCACACGGGAAGGGTATCCCGTGTCATCGGGGACGGTCTGTGCTATGCCGTCAACGTGATCCTTGAGGAATCGGAGATGGCAGAAATATTAAAAAGAATGTGCGGCGGCTCCCTTTATGCCTACGCGCAAAGCATCAACCAAGGGTTCGTCACGCTGGAGGGTGGAATTCGCGTAGGCATTTGCGGTCATGCGGCGCTGGACGGAGATCGTATCATCGGTGTCAGTAACGTCAGCGGAATGACCGTTCGCATTCCGCACGCGGTATCCGCCTCGGTTTCTCACGTTGCCGATAGCTTCGTCCGCGGAATCCGTCCCCGCGGAATGCTTTTTTATTCTGTCCCCGGAGTAGGAAAAACCACTCTTTTGCGATTGCTCGCCAAGGAGCTTTCCTCTCCCCACTACCACCTTCATACCGTTGTGGTGGACAGCCGCGAGGAGATCGGTCCGAGTCTCACGGGAAGCACGTTGGACGTAGACGTGCTGATGGGGTATCCGAGAAGCACGGGGATTGAAATTGCGGTTAGAAGCATGTGCGCCGAAGTCATTCTGTGTGATGAGATCGGCTCTTCGCAGGACGCCGACGCAATTCTGTCTGCGGCAAACTGCGGAGTCCCCATCATCGCAACGGCGCATGCCTCTTCCGTAAGCGAGCTTTTGCGACGACCGTCGATCCGACGCTTGCATGATGCCATGATCTTTGGGGCTTACGTGAGGCTTACAAGGGAGCACGGAAAGGAAATGTCGTATCAGTTCACAGATCTGAAAGAAGCTTGCAATCTTTTGTAAAAAGGAGGTTTTTATGCTGACCATTAAGATCATCGGAGTACTCATGATCCTGTCGGTTGGAGGAATCGCTGCTTACGGCGAAATAAAATATGAAAAAAGGGTGCTTTGTGTATTGGACGAATGGATTGATTTGATTCGCCATATCCGATCACAGATCGACCGTTATCTCACACCGCTCAACGAAATTATGGAGGAATGCCTTGAAAAAGGCATGACCTTGGAGCGCTTGTATCGCTCTACCTCCGTTTATCTTGACGGAACCGCGAAACACCATATTGAGGGATTCACAAAGGACATCGGCGGCGGATACCGCGAAGATCAGCTCAAGCTTTGCGATTTCTGCATCGAAGAGCTTCGATGCAGACGAGCCTCTCATGCCGCGCAGCTTCCCACACGGCTCAAGCTTTCTGTAACGCTCACCGTTTGCATCACTCTCGGCACAGCGATTCTTCTTTGGTAAAAAACAGGAACGGAGAAATAAAAAAATGGATATTTCATTGATCATTAAAATCGCGGGGCTCGGGATGCTCGTCGCTCTTGCCTCTCAAGTGCTTTCCAAAAGCGGACGGGACGAGCAAGCAACCTTTGTCACCATTGCGGGAATTCTGGTCTCTCTCATGCTCCTTCTTACGGAGATCAGAAGCTTGTTTGACATGATCACCGCCATGTTCGGAATATAATGACGCTGACCAAGGTTTGCATGATCGCCGTGCTCGGGATTGCTGTCACCATGATCGTCAAGCAATGGAAATCGGATCTTTTGATACTGATACGGCTTTCTCTGGTGCTGGTGCTCGGTACGATTCTCATCGGTGCGGCAACACCCCTCTTTTCTTATTTTCAAGAATTGACGCAATACACGAAAGGAATCGCGCATACGGAGCTTCTTTTCAAGGCACTGGGCATTGCACTTCTGACGGAAATATGCGCCAACATCTGCAAGGAATGCGGAGAATCCTCCCTGGCGACGGGGGTAGAGCTGACGGGAAAAATAGAAATTTTGCTTCTCGCACTTCCTATGATCAGCGAGATTCTGGAAATTGCCGAGGGGCTCTTGTCCATGGGAGGAGAGGCATGAAAGCTCCCGCTAAATACATCCTATTTTTGCTTTGCCTGTTCGTTGTCTCGTCTCTTTTTATACCAACCGTCTTTGCAGAAGACACAGAAGAAGAAACTCCCGCCTTACCTCCCTCCTATACGGATCTTACGGACATGCTCCCGCAAAGCATCAAGGATCTTCTTCCCGACGGCTTTTTCTCAGATCGGGCAGAGGATGCGGAAATGGGTGCTATGGAAGCAGGTAGCTTTTCGTATCTCTTGAACACAGTTCTTTCAATCCTTGGATTCAAGCTTCACGACTGCCTTCGCCTGCTTTGTTCCTTGACGGGGGTCCTGATCCTCTCTTCCCTATGCAGAACGATGGAAACTTCCCTTCGCAGCGAAAGCGTTGCAAACGCCTTTTCGCTATGCACGACGTTGGTGCTTTTGAGTGCCATTCTGCTTTGCGGCTATGAAAGCATCCGCGGTGTCAAGGACTATTTTTCGGTTCTCGGAAGCATCAGCGCGGCATCCGTTCCGCTTCTTGGAACGCTTTACGCAATGGGGGGAAACGTATCTGCCGCTGCGGCATCCTCGGCAGGTCTTTCCGTCTTTATGTCCTTGATGGAAGGATTGATCGGAAAGACCGTCGTTCCGTTTTGCGGAATTTGTCTTTCCTTGTCACTGATCAATACGCTGGATCCGGGGCTTCGCATCGGAACTCTTCTTGCCACGATCAAAAAAAATTACACAACAGCTCTGACCTTTTTGATGATGCTTCTGATGACCATGCTCTCCACGCAAACGGTCCTTGCTTCGAAAAGCGACACCCTTGCCATGAAAAGCGCAAAATTCGCCGTGGGAAATATGATCCCCGTCCTCGGAGGCTCTGTCTCGGAGCTTTTGAAAACGGTTGGCATCGGGGTAGAATATCTTCGGGGAACGGTCGGCATTTGTGCGGTCCTTCTGCTTCTGTTTTTACTGTTACCAACCATCATTGAACTGTTTTTGATCCGTTTGACCTGGCAATTGGGAGCATCGGTGGCAGATCTGCTCGGATGCGACCGTGAGAAAAGATTGCTGGAGGAATTTGCTTCTCTGCACGGCTACCTGATTGCCGCCGTTTGTATTTGCTCCTCGATCCTTCTCATCACCTTCACTATTCTGGCGCATTGCGCTTCCGCGATTTAAGGAGGGCTGCCTCATGAAGGAATATCTCATTTCGATCGTTGCCGCTTCCTTGATTGCGGCATTGCTTGGAATCTTAGCCCCCGAAGGGAGCGGAAAAGGGCTTTCAAAGCACGTGCGTCTTCTCTCCGCGCTTTTTCTGCTCTGCGTTCTGATCACTCCCTTGAAATACATATCCGAAACGGTCAGGGATCTGATCAACGGGAACATTACATGGGAAGCCCCTCCCACCGATTCCAAGGAGGATTATGATGAGGAATTGAAGCAAAGCTTCAATGCTTCCTCCAAAGTATATTTTGCACAGCTTTTACTCAATCGTCTGGAAACAGAATTCAAGATTCCAACAGGTGAGGTGCGTTGCAGTATACAGTGGGAAAACGAAGAGGAAACACGCCCTTTGCGTATCAGCATCATTCTTTCGGGATCATCGGTCTGGCGCGATCCGAAGCCAATCGAAAATTACGTAGAAGAGCTTCTCGGTTGTGAATGCGTTTCCGCAATCGAATAAAAAGAAGAAACAGGAGAATTTTATGTTGAATTTTTTCAAGGACGGAAAAGATGAAAACAAATCATCCGACACAAAAAACAAGCTTTGGATTTTTCTTGTCGCCGCCGCTGTCGGCATTGCACTGATCCTCATCGGAAGCGGCACAAAGGAGGGACAAGAAAAGATAGAGACAGTCCCGGAATACCGCACAGAAAAGGATGAATTAGTGATCTATCAGCAATATCTGGAGGAGCGTATCAAACGGCTGTGTGAAACGGTTGACGGAGTAAGCAACGTCACGGTGACCGTCACACTGGCAGGAGGCTTTGAATCGGTTTATGCCACCGAGTGGAAGGACGGAAACGAAGAATACGTCATTCTCGGAAGCGGAGCATCCGCCGAAGCGCTTTATCTCACTCGCTCCGCTCCCGAAATATCGGGAATTGGGATCGTTTGCCGTGGTGGAGAAGAAGAACGCGTGCGATACGAACTGATCGGACTTCTTGCAGCGACCTATCACGTCAACTCCAACCGTATTTACGTGGCAAAATCCGATTAAAAAGAGGTCGGTTCATTCCAATGCAGAAGACTTTCTTCCGCGCAGAATGAACCGACCTCTTTTGTCTCATCCCTTTAATTTGATTCCATAGCTTTGTGCATATTTTGCCGCATAGGAATCCTCGGAGCAAGAAACCGTAAGTGAAGAATTGCAATTGAGAAACGCACCGTAGCTGATCGATTTGACACTGTCCGGTATGACAACCTCGGAAAGACCGACACATCCCGAAAAAGCAAACCAACCGATGGTTTCTACACTCGCGGGAAGCACCACACGTGAAAGCCTCGTTTTGTTTTCAAACGCCCGATCCGCAATTGCTACCACGGAAGCCCCCTCAAAATGCGTAGGAATCACCACCTCTGCTTCATTTCCTATGTAAGAAACCAACGTCGCACGACCTTCACTCACCGAAAAACGAAAATTTGACGTTTTTTCCGCCGTTCCGCTGTTTTCATCACCGTCCTCCTGTTTTTCATCCGCTGCATCCAGCTTGGCTTGCAGCTCGTTGATACGCGCTTCATATTCCAGACGGGCTGTAAAAAGCTCGTTCTTGGCACTGAGAACGTCCTCCTCCAATTGTGCCACCAAGCTTTGGTAATAGCTTGCCTTTTGCTCCAGTGCATCTATGGAAATCTGTGTATTCGCAGCGTTGTCATCAGGTAACCCGGATTCGGTTTCGGATTCGTTGAAGCTTCCCGAAGAACAGCCTGTCAAGGCAAGTGAAAGCATCAACCCCAAGATCCACGTTTTTTTCATATACCTCTCCTTTCTATCTGTGCAAAGGTCAAAAATCTTCCCTTCTCCGCACGTCAAGGTCATCCCCTCGACGAATACCATCATAGCACAAACGAACTGTCGAAAGCAAGTGAAACACGCGCGCATTTCAAAAAACTCGCAACCACCTTTCGACATTCCCGAAAGAACCTCAAAATCCGAAAAAATACAAAAAAGCTATTGACTTTTTTTACTTCATCCATTATAATATTACGTGTCCAACCAACGGACCATTAGCTCAGTTGGTTAGAGCCACCGGCTCATAACCGGTCGGTCCAAGGTTCGAGTCCTTGATGGTCCACCAAAAAAGAGAGGGTAACCGCATGGTTGCCCTCTCTTTTTTGGTGGATCATTGCAGTCCTCAATCTTGTTGTGCAAAGCACAATAAGGTTCGCATTCCACGACCGTAGATCTGAAAGCTCGCTTTCAAGGCGAAGGTCGTAGGAATATTGATGCGTAGCGTCAAAATCCTTGAATAAAGCAAAAGAAGTAACCGCTTGGTTTCCCCCCTCTGCCACGGCATTCATGATCGCTGCCGCTTCCGCGCGGGTGTAGGTCTTGCTTCGGCTTCGGTTCGCGTTCGCCTTGGCGCGGGCTCCGTCACTCTCTTGCTTGGAGGAAAGGGAGAATTGGGACGGTTGGGAATCTTTTTCAGAAGTTTTTTGCTCGGAGGGGTTGATTTTTGAGGAAGATTGGTGTATACTATTATTAGAAGAAGCGTTTTGGAGCTGGTTACCTAC
Source organism: Eubacteriales bacterium (assembly GCA_045536125.1). Classification (GTDB taxonomy): domain Bacteria; phylum Bacillota; class Clostridia; order Oscillospirales; family CAG-272; genus UMGS1865. Next base: position 5,944 of record JAZSMX010000154.1, read on the forward strand.
GGGTCCAGCCACACCTTTATTGGTGGGCGCTTCTTTTTTATTTTGATTCTTAGTAATCGAATAAATGTGATTACTCCCATCATTTTTAGCAACACCAACGTTGATCCACAAAGGATACTCTTCACCGTCATATTTTGCTACAACTGCATAATAGTGAAAGTCCACAAATTTTTTATGATTTACATCATATTCGCTATGATCATACTTTGCTTGCTCCACTAACTCTCTCAAATTTCCAAGTTGGACAGTGCGTACATCGTTAGCATTATGCGATAGCTCTTTTGCATCACTATTATCCATGATTGCGATTCTGCCATCTGAAAGATTGAAATCATGTCCGGAAAGTTTTTCAATCAAAAATTCGCGGATCACGTCATATTTCTTTCGAGGAGAATTTTGGATTCGAGTAGCAAGCTCGCCGTTTTCCTCGATAGAAACAATCGGTCCTTTCGCCCTTTCCTCGTCCTGCCGCTCCTTTTCCTTCGCAAGCATTTTGACGATCTTACCCGCGGCGTACTTGTACCCTGCGTCATCCACAGCTTTGAGCCACAACTTTTCCGCTTTGGAAAGGCGCGTAGATTGCGCGCGGACGGAAGGATCCTTGCTGCCCGCAAAGGCGTTCTTCAAGGACTTGATGCGGTTGAGGAGTTTCTCTGCAAGGCTTGCGTCGCTCTCGATGATACGGTGCATGAAGGCTTCGCTTCCGAGCGCCTCTGCGGAAAGATGCGCCCGGAGCTCATTTATAAGCATCCGCTCCTTCCACGTGAGCTCTTCGCCGCTTGAGACTTCGCCGTCAACAGGTTCCGTCGGCTCCCCCTCCGAGGTGGATTTAAGAGAGAATTCCGCTTTGTCGCTTATTCCTCCGACAGATCCACGAATTTCTTCCGAAATTCCGCCAGCGTTATTCCCGGATTCTCCATGAGAATTCGATCTGTTTGATCCGTGTTCTCGTCGCAGATCGCTACCAGTATGTCCTCCATATCCATTCCCAATTCTTTCAAAAATTGAATCTGAGACATTCCCTTTTGATATTGCTTCATCGTTTTTCTCCTTTATGTACTCTTGCCTTTTCTCAGCGTTAGAAATCGTTCTTCTTTCTCTTACCCCAAAATCAAGCTTTCCGTTCTCTCTGCCGGAATCAACAATATAAACCACGTTTCCGCGTTCCATTGCAATTCCGTCGGCAAATCCGTCACCGATACCGTGATACAAATTCAAAAGCTCCCGCCAAAGATCCTCTCTTTCTGCGTTCGTTATCTTTTTGTATTCATGTGTTTTTGTAAAGCCCCTTGATTTCTTGGTACCAAGCGCAAACTGCGCACTCACATTATACCCCGCCGATCTCCGTCTGTCAAGCACGTATGCGTTTCGGGTACCCAATTTTTTAAGAATGGAATCGACGTCTGCTTTGGTAAAGCCATAGGGGTTTCCTTTTGCGGTCAAGCTGTTGAGCACTGCATCTGCAAATCTTTCGTCCTTTGCAAGGAATTTGATCACCTTCCGATAGCTCTCCGTCCCCTCCGCAAAATGTGAGATCTCTTCCACAGTCGTTTTCGCCCAGCTTCCGTCAGAAAGGGATTCCTTGGAGAGGTACACCGTGTTCCCCTTCATGGCACCGTTGACACGGGTGGAATCGGAGCTTCCCTCTACAAGGGCTAGCTCAATGCCCGTCGCCGTGCGCTCGGAGAGATTATGGATCGCACGTCTTGCACCTGCAAATACCTCTGCCTCCGCGTCGGTCAATTCCCCGCGAAAGAGATCCACGCGCGCGTTTTCGTCCTTGGTGATCTTGCGGTACTCCTCGGTCATGGCGGCAAGATCCGCGTCTACGGTTTTCTGCTTTCCCCACAGTCCGTAGGAAGCGTACCGACGATCCACACCGCCCGACGGCACAGAGCCCTCCGTGCCGTCTTCTACAGCGCTTGTTTGGGCGTTGGGCGCTTCCACAGTCCCCCCCATCAGCTCCGCCTTAAAATCGGGGCTTATTTTGCCGCTCTCGTCAAAGTTGTACTGCGTCTACACCTGATCCGAAAAAAACAGCATTCCCGACTTCCGCTTTCCTTTTTGCAAGGAGAAGAAGTCGGGAATGCTATTAAAAAATGAACTGTATATTTTACGATCTTTGATCGATCGGAACGTAAGGAACTGCCTCCTTGACGTTGATATATGCCGGGCGAATGATCTTTCCGGCATTTTGTATTTCCTCAAGACGGTGGGCACTCCAGCCTGCGATTCTTGCCACTGCAAAGATGGGAGTGAAAAGCTCGTACGGGAGACCTAACATTCTGTAAACCATTCCGGAATAGAAATCAACGTTGGCACTGACGCCCTTATACATTTTTCTCTTTTCAGCAATGATCTGCGGAGCAAGCCGTTCGACCTTCTCGTAAAGCAAGAATTCTTCTTCCATTCCCTTCTCCACGGAGAGCATATGTGCGTATTTTCGCAAAACATCTGCACGGGGATCAGAAACAGAATAAACGGCATGTCCCATACCGTAGATCAGACCGGCACGGTCAAAAGCCTCCTTGTTCAAAAGCTTGACAAGATAATCCTCGATCTGTGCATCATCCTTGGGATCTACGTGCTCCTTCATATCATCGAACATCCGTACAACCTTGATATTGGCACCTCCGTGACGAGGTCCTTTCAAAGAACCGAGAGCTGCAGAAATCGCGGAGTAGGTGTCCGTTCCCGACGAGGTCACAACGTGCGTGGTAAACGTGGAATTGTTACCGCCGCCATGCTCCGCATGAAGCACCAAAGCCAGATCTAAGAGCTCCGCTTCCAGCGGTGTGAATTCACCGGTTTCACGAAGAATATACAAAAGGTTTTCTGCCGTGTTATATTCCGGTTTTGGGAAATGGATGAAAAGACTTTGGTTGTTATGGTAATGCCTGAAGGATTGATACCCGTAGACTGCCAGCAGCGGAAACTGTGAAATCAATTGCAAGCTCTGTCTCAATACGTTCGGGACGGAAATGTCGTCGGGATTCTCATCGTAAGCATACAAAGCCAACACGCACCTTGACAGAATATTCATCATGTCCCGTCCGGGTGCTTTCAAGATCATATCGCGGACAAAGGAAGGCGGCAAAGTGCGGTAGGCGGAAAGTTGAGACGAAAATCTCGCAAGCTCCTCTTTGGTGGGAAGCTCGGAAAACAGCAATAGATATACGGTTTCCTCAAACCCCGACCTGCCTTCGGAAAGAAAGCCGGAAACCAGGTCTCTTACGTTGACGCCGCGATAAGAAAGCTCACCCTCGCAAGGACGAACGGTGCCATCCTCTCCGATCTCCTTGGATTTGATGCGCGACACCTCGGTCAAGCCCGCAACAACACCGTTTCCATCCAGATCGCGCAAGCCTCTTTTGACGTTGTGCTCCACGTACATTTGCGGTTCAATTCCATTATTGCTTGCGGAAAGCTCCGCCAATTCTTTGATATAGGGGGTAATTTCAGAATAATTGATCATTATGTACCTCTTTTCAACGTATTGGTTCTTTTATTTTACCATATCTTTCCCATTTTTTCAAGTCCCCTCTTGCGATGTATCAAAAGAGTGCCGAACAAATGCACCGACATTCGTTCGACACTCTTAAAAAGTCAAAACCAACGCTCCAAAAGCTTGTGATACGCTTCCAAAAGTGCATCGGTCGATTCGTAGCACGCCGCAAGCTTGGGATGCCACATCTGCTCCCACTCCAAGGAAAGATATCCGTCATACCCGATGTCCGACAGCGCCTTCGAAAATTCAGCAAAAGGAACACAGCCCTCATCAAGTGCCGTCAAGCGGTAATGCGCAGTTTCTCCGCCCGGTGGGGGAGCGCCATCCTTCAGATGCACGTGAGCGATCAGATTGCCGAGCATCTTCACGCTTTCCGTGGGAGCTTCCCCAAACTCAACAGAATGGATTGCATCCCATACAACACGAACGCTTTTGTTTTCAAAAAAGACAAAAGCTTAGCGACACTCGCTCCCGTGGAATACTCACTGTGCGTTTCCAACCAAAGCTCCACACCGTACCGTGCGGCAATCTCCGCGCTTTCGTCAAGCGAAGCGGCGGTCGCCATCATCTTCTCCTCTGGAATTTCCACGGGAAAGTCCACAAAATTTCCAGCAAATACACGCAGCGCGGGAACACCGAGAAAAGCTGCCATCTGCGAGCACTGTTCTGTCAAGGACGCTTGGCTTTTTTCGCCCGCAAAGGAAATTCCCGTCGCAAGATTGGAAATGGCAACCGTACTATGATCAAGAATTCTTTTTGCTTCCCCCATCTCAGAGGGCAAGTATTCACACAGTCTGTTTTTACAGTCCAAGCGAATCTCTACCGCATCCATTCCTTTGCGTTCTGCGAGAGATAACAACTCCTCCAAGGAGAGCGTGGGGCATGCAAGCGTACTAAAAGCCTTTTTCATACTGTCCCCTCAATGTCTGCGCACAGACGTTCACGGCGCAACGTTCGTGACGTTCTCATACTTCGATTTTGCTTTCCGCCAAAAAGCATCTGTCGCAAACGAATGCTGCCGACACTTCCTTTTTGATCAAAGCTCCACAGGACGTCCCAGCTCTGCCGATTGGAACGCAGCCAAAATGATTTGAAGGTCGGTTCGCATCTGATCGTACGTTACATCCTGCTCCACACCTTCGCGGATCGCTTTTATGAAGTGACGGTAATAATCATGCACGTCGGACGCGGGACGGGGAATCGAATAAGTATCCGTGGTGACTTCGTCGCGAGGTGCCATGGTCTTCGTAAGTCCTGCCGCAGTCTTCACGGGAAGGACGTCATTCTCATGCCAATACTTGCACTTGACGACCTTTGCTTCCTCTCTCCAATCGGTAATCAAGGCACTTCCCTTTTCGGCGCGCATGTAGAAACGGGGCATTGCGATAAAGTTATACGTTCCAACCTCAATCAGCGCACGTTGTCCGCTCTGAAAGAGAAGCTCCAGACGGAATCCGTCATCCACCTCTTGATTGGTGATGTGATCGCAACCGCAGTTGACCGCTTTGACATCCCATCCGAAGATCATAAGGATCTGGTCAATCAAATGAATTCCCCAGTCGTAAAGCATACCGCCACCGTGCTCGCGCTCTCCTCTCCAGTCGGAAGGAATTCCGCGGCTTCCGTGAATGCGGGACTCAACGTTGATAACCTTGCCAATCTCTCCCGAATCATAGATCTGCTTCATTGCCAGATAATCAACGTCCCAACGGCGATTTTGGTGGGTAGAAAAACGAACACCGTTCTTCTCCGCTGCCGCGATCATACGCTCAAGAGATTCCAAGGAAAGTGTCACAGGCTTTTCACAAATCACGTTTTTCCCCGCATTCAGAGCCGCGATAACAACCTCCTCATGCACATCATTCGGAATCGCCACAGTGATCAATTCAACGCTTTTATCCGCCAAAAGGCTTTCATAAGAAGGATACGCGTAAATTCCGCGGCTTCTTGCCAGTTCGCACCGTTCCTCCTTGATATCGTAAATACCTGCGAGAGTAGCAACGTCACTCGTCAAAAGATGCTCTGCGTGCCATCCTCCCATACCGCCGTATCCTACAACGGCAACTCTCATTTTTTCCATAGTCCTTCACAATTCCTTTCTGTGAATGCAATGATTACGGCAAACACCGTACCAAATACAGTATAAGACAAAATAACCCTTTTGTCAAGATAGGTTTTGCGCTTTACAAGACAAAAATTGCTCTTAGTAAATTCTCAAAGTAAATGCAACAGTGCAATTTACTTTGAGAATTTACTCACAACAAAAGCTTCCCTTGCTCGTTCGATTTTTTCTTGACAAGCTACAGAAACTGTGTTATACTGAATAGAGTACAGGAGACATCCCCTGCCTCCTTGATCCGACTTTTACCGAAAGGCTTGGAACTGAAAACGTGCAAACTTCCGAACGTCAAAATCACATCCGTAATTTTTCCATCATCGCACACATCGACCATGGAAAATCCACACTTGCGGATCGCATTCTTGAGCATACGCAAACGGTTTCCTCCCGTGATATGGAGGAACAGCTGCTCGACAATATGGATCTTGAGCGCGAGCGTGGGATTACCATCAAAGCGCGCGCCGTCAAGCTGACCTATCATGCCAAGGACGGCGAAGATTATACCTTTAACCTCATTGACACTCCCGGTCACGTGGACTTCAACTACGAGGTATCCCGTTCCCTCAACGCTTGCGACGGTGCCCTTCTCGTTGTTGACGCAACCCAGGGAATCGAGGCGCAAACGTTGGCAAACGCCTATTTGGCGGTGGATGCCAATCTGGAAATCATCCCCGTTATCAACAAAATCGACCTTCCCTCCGCGGACGTTGATCGCTGTCGCGCCGAGATCGAGGACGTCATCGGCATTCCCGCCGAGGGCTGTCCCGCTGTCTCCGCAAAAACAGGCTTGAACATTGAGGACGTCCTGGAGGCGGTTGTACGCGACATTCCCTCCCCTGTGGGCGATGAAAACGCCCCCTTGAAGGCATTGATTTTCGATTCCTACTACGACAGTTATCTCGGTGTCGTTGTCAATATCCGCGTGGTGGACGGCTCTTTGCGCGCGGGTGACAAAATCCGCTTGATGAGCACAGGTGCTATCTTTGACGTCGTTGAGGTCGGAACGCTTGAGCCCTTCGGACTTTGCAAGACCGAAATGCTTTCCGCGGGTGAGGTCGGCTATATCACCGCTTCCATCAAAAGTGTCAGCGATACCCGCGTAGGCGATACCGTCACGCTCGTTTCCAATCCTACCAAAGAACCGCTCCCCGGATTTAAGGCAGTACAACCCATGGTTTACGCGGGTATTTACCCCGCAGACGGTGCGCGCTACGGAGATCTTCGCGATGCGCTTGAAAAATTACAGCTCAACGATGCGGCACTTCTTTTTGAGCCTGAAACCTCGGTTGCTCTCGGTTTTGGATTCCGTTGCGGATTCCTGGGGCTTTTGCACATGGAAATCATCGAGGAACGACTGGAGCGCGAATTCAATCTTGATCTGATCACAACCGCTCCCAGTGTTATCTATGAAATCAAGCTCAAGAGCGGCGAAACGGTGCGGATCGACAATCCCACCAATTACCCCTCCCCCGATACGATCGAAACCTCGTTTGAACCGTTGGTAAAGGCAAACATCATCACTCCCGTGGATTACGTCGGAGGACTTATGGATCTGTGCCAGGACCGTCGCGGTGTTTTCATTGACATGAAGTATCTTGACACCTCGCGAGTGGAGCTGCACTATAATCTCCCCCTCAACGAGATCATATACGATTTCTTTGATGCACTCAAGAGCCGCTCACGCGGATATGCCTCTCTTGATTACGAGCTTTTAGGATACGAGCCCAGTAGGCTTGTCAAGCTTGACTTTCTTCTCAACGGCGAGCAGGTCGATGCCCTTTCCTTTATCGTGCATGAAGAAAAGGCGTACGGGCGTGCCAGAAAGATTGCGGAAAAGCTCAAGGACAACATTCCCCGTCAGCTCTTCGAGGTGCCGATCCAGGCAGCCATCGGAACGAAGGTCATCGCGCGTGAAACGGTCAAGGCAATGCGTAAGGACGTCCTTGCCAAATGCTACGGCGGTGACATCACAAGAAAGAAAAAGCTTCTTGAAAAGCAAAAGGAAGGAAAGAAAAAGATGCGTCAGCTCGGCTCTGTCCAGGTCTCTCCCGAGGCATTTATGGCAGTCCTCAAGCTGGATGACGATCAATAAAAAGAAGGTCACGAAACACTTTCATCAAGGTTTCGTGACCTTCTTCTTTAAAGATTTAAAAATTCCAGAATCCCATTGTAGATGCCCCGTGCGAACAGGCCGGGGTTTTCATTCATCAAAGCGGCATCTCCCGGATTTGTGATAAACCCAAGCTCTACGAGCACCGCGGGCATCGCGGTCTTTCTCAGAACGTACAGCCCGGGCCGCACCTTCATTCCGCGATCGCGCAGCCCTGTGACATCGGTGATCCCCTCGATGATATCCTCCCCAAGGGAAAACGCGCCCGAAGGGCGGGAATATGCGAATGCTTCCGTTCCGTTCGCGCTTGGATTTTCCGATGCGTTGGTGTGAATACTGATAAAATAATCCGCCCCCCACGCATTGGCATCGTTCACACGCGCACGGAGGCTTGTGGTATTGCTCGTTCCGAGAGACGTCGTCGGCGTTGGGCGGGAAAGCCTGACTTCAAACTCCGGATTCCCTCGCAAAAGGTCCGCAAGCGCAATGCCGACACGGTAGGTAATATCCTGCTCTCGCAAGCCGTTTCCGACCGCCCCGGCATTCGGATTTTCAGGATTGTGCCCTTGATCGATGTATATTTTAGTTGCCATATACGCCTCCGAAAAATATGCTTTCTCAAAGACAGTATATGAGAGACGAAGAAAAATGCTCAAACCGCTTGCAAAAAAAGGCAAACCGTGCTAAAATAAATAAAGACCGCATCCGTCCGAAGTGAGGGGAGGAACACTATGAGCTCCGTGAAAAGCATCGATACCGAAACAAAAGAAAAGAATCGCGTGGAGGCAGGCACGCTCTACCTCGTCGCCACCCCCATCGGGAATCTCGCCGATCTTTCCGAGCGTGCGATTAAGGTTCTCTCCGAGGTGGATTTTATCGCTGCAGAGGATACGAGAAACTCACTCAGACTCTTGTCGCATCTCGGCATTTCCAAGCCGATGGTTTCTTATTTTGAGCACAACAAGCGTGAGCGCGGTGAGCAGATCGCCGCACGTCTGGAATCGGGAGAATCCTGCGCGCTGATCACAGACGCCGGGACTCCCGCCATCAGCGATCCCGGTGAAGACATGGTTGCGCTTTGTGCCGCACGAAGCATTCCCGTCACCTCCGTTCCGGGACCTGTTGCTTCCATCACAGCCCTGACGCTTTCGGGACTTCCTACGGGTAGGTTTACCTTCGAAGGCTTTTTGTCTGTCAACAAATCCGAACGACGCGCGCGTCTTGAAGAATTAAAAAGTGAAAAACGAACCATGCTCTTTCACGAAGCACCGCACAAGCTCTGTGCGACGCTTGACGATTTTCTGACTTATTTCGGGAAAGATCGCCGCATCGCCATTTGCCGCGAGTTGACCAAAACGCACGAGGAAATTCTTCGCATGACACTTTCGGATGCCGTCGCTTACCACCAAACAACCGCTCCGCGCGGCGAATACGTTCTTGTGGTAGAAGGATGCACGGATGTCTCCCCCACTGCGGCCTTTTGGAAAGAGATGGACATTCCCACGCACGTTCAGCACTATATCGATGCGGGGCTTTCCAAAATGGATGCCATTAAGCAAGCCGCCCGCGACAGGGGTGTTCCCAAAAACGAGGTTTACAAATATACGGTATAAAAAACTTGCGGAGTAAGAATTTTTACTCCGCAAGTTTTTTATACAAAGCGCGCAATATTCAAAAGTCACGCATCCCCTTCCGCAAATGCGCTCTTACGTTCGATCATATTCAAAAGTTTTTCTTCATCGATCACGGGAACCCCCAACGACTGCGCTTTCGTCAGCTTCGAGCCTGCGGCATCTCCCGCTACAACGAAAGATGTTTTCTTCGACACACTTCCCGAGGTTTTTCCCCCCGCCGCGCGAATCAACGCTTCCGCTTCGTCACGTGTCATGGTGGGAAGCGTTCCGGTCAGGACAAAGGTCAGCCCTTCAAAGAAATCCTCCGTAGGCTTCGCTGTTGAAGTTGTCACAAGCCCTGCGGCACTCAAGCGTCTGCAAAGCTCCACGTTTTGCGGATGCGAGAAGAAATTGACCACACATTCCGCTGTAACCGTTCCGAAATCGGGAATGGTGCAAAGCTCCTCCACCGTTGCCCTCTGCACTGCATCCAGCGTTCCGTAACGTCCCGCCAAAGCAGCACTCGCAACCTCGCCCACGTTGCGGATACCAAGTGCATAGATCAACCGCTCCAGCCCTGCACCCTTGGAGGACTTGATTGCATCCGTCAGATTTTTTGCAGATTTTTCGCCCATTCGGTCAATGTTAGCAACCGCTTCGGCGTCCAACGAGTAAAGATCCGCAGCATCCTCGATCAAACCGTTTTGAAGGAGTGCTTCCACCAATTGAGGTCCCAATCCTTCGATGTTCATCGCATCCTTGGATGCAAAATGCTCGATTGCTCTGGAGCGCTGTGCGGGACAGCGATTGTTGGTGCACCGAGTGGCAGTCCCCTCATCCGCATCATAAAAGACGGGTTCTCCGCAGGAAGGGCAATGCGTTGGCATATAAAACTCTCTTACACCCTCGCCTCGCAGCTCCTTGTGCGACAAAACCACCTCGGGTATGATATCTCCCGCCTTTTGAACGGTCACAATATCTCCAATCCGAATATCCTTTTCTCGGATCAATTCAAGGTTGTGGAGCGTTGCGCGGGAAACCGTCGTTCCCGCCAAGCGTACGGGAGAAAGCACCGCTGTGGGAGTTAAAACACCGGTTCTTCCCACGGCTACGGTGATATCCTCAAGGCGCGTTTGCTTTTGTTCCGGTGGGAATTTATAGGCAACTGCCCACTTGGGAGTATTGGTTCCCTCACCCAAGCGCGCGCGCGTAGCAAGATCATCGATCTTGATGACCATGCCGTCGATGTCGTAAAGCAAATCGTCGCGCAGCTTACCAATGTGCGTAATATGAGACAAAATCTCTTCGGGATCATCGGTTGCAATCCGATTCTCCAAGGTATGAAATCCCAGCTCGGACAATCGGTTCAACGTTTCCGTGTGTGACGAGGGACGATGTCCGTCCGTCCAAAGAGCGCCTTCCTGAAAATTAAAAACGAAGATATCCAGCTTTCGCTCTGCGGCAATCCTGGGATCCAATTGACGAAGCGAGCCTGCGGCGGCATTCCTCGGATTGGCAAGGAGCGTTTGCCCCGCTGCTTCACGTGCGCGGTTCAGCTTTTCAAACACCAACCGAGGCATATAAACTTCCCCTCGGACAGTCAGACTCAATGCTTCGGGCAGCTTCATCGGAACGGAAAAGACGGTTTTCAGATTTTGCGTAACATCCTCGCCGACCGCACCGTCGCCGCGCGTAGCGCCTTGCACGAACACACCGTCCTCATAGCGCAAGGAAACGGAAAGCCCGTCGATTTTAGGCTCTACGGAATACGTAGGGCTTTTGACGCTTTGCTCAACACGCGCCAGGAAGTCCCGAATTTCATCAAAGGAAAAAACGTCGGAAAGGGAGTCCATACGTACCGTGTGAACCACCTTTTCGAATTTTTCCAAAGGGGCGCCACCCACACGCTGTGTCGGTGAAGAAGGATCGAAGAATTCCGGATTCTCTTCTTCAAGGCGCAAAAGCTCCGCGTACATCATGTCGTACTCATAATCCGAAATTTCGGGGTTATCCTCGACATAGTACTTCTTCGCGTGATACAAAAGCTCTTTTCTGAGCTTCTCTATTTTTTCTTGATTTTCGCGCATACTTCTCTCCTCTTCCAAAAGCCGTACCAAACACTGCTTTTCTGAACGCTCATCTTTTTTATTATACCAATTTTTTTTACGCTTGTCAATCTGTTTTTGAAATTTCGCAATCTTTTTATCAATATTTTCGACAATTTATTTTTCAAAATGTAAACATTTTTTGTACTATCTTTACAAACAAGAAAAAGCATGCTATACTGATAGTGAAAAGAGACTCCAGAGCTCTTTTCGGGATAAACTCAAAGAAAGGCTGGGAATGTGTATGAAGATTACCATTGTTGGAAGACAGATGAACGTTTATGAAGAAATGAAGCTACTCATCGAAAAAAAGCTTACAAAATTTGATAAGTTTTTCCCGAGCAAGGGCGAAGCTACTGTCACCCTCAGCTCTAAACATAATGAAAGAAATATAGAAATTACAATCAATGCCTCAGGCACGCTCTTCCGAAGTGAAGTGCGTGCGGAAAGCTTCCGCGATGCACTTGACGCAGCGGTTTCCAATATTGAGCGTCAGATCAGAAAGAACAAAACGCGTCTTGCAAAACGCTTGCGCGAGGGCACGTTCAACCCCTACCCCGATGAAACTTATGATGACATCGAAGCGGACGAGGAAGAGATCATCCGCACAAAAACCTTTTCGCCCAAACCCATGTCTGCCGAGGAAGCCATTCTGCAAATGAATCTTTTGGGACATCAGTTTTTCGTGTTCAACGACGATGCAACCAACGCCACCTGTGTAGTTTACAAGCGCCATGACGGAGGCTACGGACTGCTGATTCCCGAAAAGGAATAACAAAAGTGAATCAATAAGAGAGCCGTGGGGCTGTCACATTTGACGAGAACGAAAAAGCCCGTGGAGAAAAGAAAAAAGTCCCGTTTTCCGGTAAAATCAGAAAATGAGACAGGAATCGGTTGAATTTCTTCGAAATTCTCCAAAATATTACGGGCTAATTCTTGCGT
>JAZSMX010000093.1:0-13307 GCA_045536125.1 Eubacteriales bacterium
CACGCTCGGCGCGCCGAGCGTGGCTTTTTTGAATTTCTCAGTCAATCGACATATCCAGCTTGAATCTCATGATCTTGCGAAGCGTGTTCTTCGGGAACTCCTCGTCACGAACCTTGAGAATACCGATCTTCTTGTAAGGAACTGCGGTCTTGTTGTAATCGTCAACGTACTTTTGCAGATGTGCTTGAATATCCTCGATGCCGTTCTTTTCGATAAAGTCCTTATCGGGGAAGACCTCGGCAACAATGGCATTGTGCTCCATACCTCTCTTGCTCTGCCCCTCGTAAACGATGATGTCAATGACACCGGGAGCGGCAATCAGTGCGCTCTCAATTTCCTCGGGATAGACGTTCTTACCGTTGGAAAGAATGATCAGATTCTTCTTTCTTCCCGTGATATAGAGAATATTGTCCTTATCCAGCTTTCCGTAGTCCCCGGTTTTGAAGAAGCCCTCGGGATCCATCGCCTCGCGAGTAGTCTCTTCATCCTTGTAATAGCCGAGCATGACGTTGGGACCGGTTACCCAGATCTCACCCTCGCCGTCCTCGTTGGGGCTGTCAATCTTGACGTGGTCAATGTCCAGCACAGAACCGACGCTTCCCTCCACCACGTGGCGGCTTCTGTTGACCGCAATGATGGGAGCGCACTCGGTGATTCCGTAGCCGTTGAGCGTTGTAATACCGATGGCATCGAAGAAATGAAGAATTTCGGGATTGATGGGCGCACCGCCGGAAATGATCATCTTGATCTCACCGCCGAATGCCGCACGGATCTCGGCAAAGAGCTTCTTGCGGACGTCGATCCCCGTTTTACGGAGTCCGTTGCTGATTTTGATCATGCGACGCACCAACTTCTCCTTGCCCTTTTCCTTCAAGGTCGCCTGAATGCGGCGGTAGAAGGTCTCAAGATACAGAGGAACGAGCACCAGATGCTCGGGCTTTTGCTCCTTGAGCTCCTTGACCACGTAACGAAGTCCCGCAGAGAGATATACCTCGCAGCCGATCATCACGTGACCGATCAGCATGACGGAAGAACCGAAGGTATGATGAGGAGGCAGAACGCTGACCGTCTTCTTACCGAAATCAATATAGGGAATGATGGAGGAAAGGTCGGAAAGGAATGCGTTCTGAGAGAGCATAACGCCCTTTCCCTTGCCCGTCGTTCCCGACGTGAACACCAGAAGTGCCAACGTATAAGGATCGATGGGAGCATCAAAATACACCTCGGGATGCTCGGAGAACTTCTCGCGTCCGCTGTTCAGAAGCGCCGCGATTCCATCTTCACAATCCCCCGCATTCAGATAAACCACAGAGTGCTCAAGCTTGACGTTCTCTGCAATCACGTCCGCCTTTTCCTTGATATCCTCATCGCAAATGAGGAAAACCGCATCAGACTTTGCTACGGTATCAGCAAGATCGTGTGCCAGCCACTCGCGATCCAGAGGAACGAGAATCGCACCGATAGAAAGCATTGCGTAATAGGTCAAAGCCCACTCGTAGGAAGCCTTTCCAATCACGGCACAGTGCTTACCCGCACATCCCATGGAAGCGAATTCGCAAGCGAGCGCGCGTACGTCGTCACGCAGCTCGACAAAGCTCTTTTTGACAAGCGTTTCTTCCTTTGTGGGTTTGGTGCGGAAGGAAAACGCAGGATCCTCACCGTAGGTATCAGCCGCCCATTCGATGAGCGCACGCACGTTTTCAAAATCGTTTTTCTCATGCAGCATTTCTTTTTTCATAGTTGAATCATCCTTTCACTTTTTCCGTTGATGTGTCGGATTCGGGGTTCTTTTTCAGTCCCTCAAGCAAAAAACCGAAGCCGTAGCGGAATTTTTCAAGAGCCTCCTCCTTGGGAAGAGCACGCCCCACGGCATCCGCATTATAGCCGCGGCAAAAGCACCAGATCGCGTACGAGAGTGCCGTGGAATCCACGTCCCGAATCAGCTCCCTCTCCTTGGCGTAATCGATCAGCTTTTTGATCTCGCCCGTCCACCACTCGTAATTTCCGTTCGACAAGGAGTCGTTTTCAAACATGAATTGGTTGCAACGCATCTTCGTGTCGTAAGAGATGATGAGCGAACGCTCCACAACGTCCATCACGTAGGAAAAGAAATCCTGCTTTCCGTCGTATTCGGATATGATATGAGTTCGGATTTTGACGATCATGCTCCCATATACAAGCTCCAACACCTCGTCGACGTTGCGAAACCGATTGTAGAAAACACGGTTGGTGATTCCCAGCTCCTTTAAGATCCGACGAACACTCACCGCCTGCGTTCCCTCCGACGTCGCAATCCGCTCGGCAGTCTCGACAATGGTTGCCGACATCGCATCCGCGATCAGTTCGTTTTCGTTCTTTTCCAAGCCTCCACCTCCCGTTCAGCACACTGTGTGCTGAAATTCATTATAGCACATTCCACCCACGCTGTCAATCCTGTCACGAAATTTTAACAGCTTATTAACATTTCAAGCAAGCATCCAATGCTATTATGCCGCGATCATACCCTCGCTTCCATGTAAAAAGCGGAAGCCTTGGAAATAAAACACATGTCCCGTTCTTTAAAAAACAAAAAAACGCTTGCACAAACCTCAAAAACGGAGTATGATATTTATAAAGAACCCGGCGGGATTTGAAATTGCAAAATCCCGTTGGCATACAGAAAGGAAGAAACGAACCGTTATGAAACAGTGGAAAGAAATCTCGCCCAATGAAATCGACCGTATTTTAGAGCGCATCGGAAAGGACTGGATGCTCATCACGGCAAGCGACGGAGAGAGAACCAACCCCATGACCGCCTCCTGGGGCTGCATGGGAGTGCTTTGGAACCGTCCCGTCGCCATCTGCTTCATCCGTCCGCAACGCTACACCTATACGCTGACGGAAAAATCCGACCGCCTTTCTCTCTCGTTTTTCGGCGGCGACTACCGTGAAGCGCTGACCGTTTGCGGCAGAACCAGCGGACGGGACGGCGATAAATTTTTGCGCGCGGGGCTGACAAAGGCAGAAAAGGACGGTGTCCCTTACCCTGAGGAGGCATCCCTGGTGCTGCTCTGCCGCAAGCTCTATGCCGACGACTTAAAGGAGTGCGCGTTCATCGACAAATCTCTCCTTTCCAACTATCCCGACAACGACTACCACCGCGTGTATATCTGCGAAATTGAACGTGTGCTTACAAGATAAAAAGCGGATCTCTTGACAAAAAAAGAGGGATGTGCTATAATACCCTTGCACTATATTCGGCAAGACCGAAACAGTAGCAAAGGAGAATAAATTATGAAAACAAACAGAAAGATGATCCAACAGCTCGTTGGAACAGCAGTGCTTGCCGCACTCATCGTCATTTTGCAGCTTGTGGCAAGCGGCATCAAAATCGGTCCGTTTACCATCACGCTCTCACTCGTTCCCATCATTTTGGGCGCGTGTCTCTTCGGTCCCGTATCGGGTGCAATTCTCGGTGCGGTCTTTGGCGGTATGGTATGTATCTCCGTCGTTACGGGTGCTGATCCCGGAGGGCACCTGATGTTTTTGCAGCTCCCCGTCCTTACCCTGTTCCTCTGCTTGCTCAAAAGCACCGCTGCGGGACTTGTTGCGGGAATCCTTTACCGACTGGTCAAAAACAAGGATCTCGGCGCTATTCTTGCCGCCGTCGTTTGCCCCATCTGCAACACGGGAATCCTTTGTATCGGAATCCTTGCCTTTTACAATGAGCTCGTCACGGGCTGGGCAATCGCTGAAGGCTTTTCAAATGCCATCGGCTACGTCATTCTCGGCATGGTCGGTATCAACTTCCTTGTGGAGCTCGCGATCAATCTCGTATTAGCCCCCGTGATCCTGCGCGTGCTCTCCATCGTGAAGATCAAATAATCGCGGGGAGACACGTTTATGATACTTGCCATCGATTGTGGAAACACGCACGTTACGGTGGGCTGTGTGGATGCCTCCTGCAAGGTTTCCTCAGTCTTCCGCATTCCTACCGACCGTCGCGACACCGAATTCGGATACGCGGCGAAGATCAAGCAATGCCTTGATCTTTACAAGGTCCCAAAAACCGATCTGGTCGGTGCGGCAATCTCTTGCGTTGTCCCTTCCGTCACCGACATTCTGGTCCGTGCGGTGCGCTTGCTTCTTGGATGTGAAGCCCTGGTCGTCGGCGCAGGTGTCAAATCGGGCTTACGTCTTTGCATCAACGATCCCGGCACCGTCGCCTCCGATCTTGTGGTCGCCGCCGTGGCGGCAAAGGAGGAGTACCCCCTCCCCTGCATCATCGTCGATCTGGGAACCGCTACCACGGTGTCGGCGATTGACCGCGAAGCGCGCTTCATCGGTTGCGCGATCCTTCCCGGTGTGGAAACCTCCCTTGGAGCTTTAACGGAGCGCACGGCGCTTCTTCCCAATATTGAAATCAAAGCACCTCCCTCCCCGATTGGGGCTTCCACGGTGGACTGCATGCGTTCCGGCATTGTGTACGGTTCCGCCGGTGCCGTCGATGCCTTGGTCGATCGCTTTGAGGAAGCGTCCGAGATGAGAGGCGCCACCGTTGTCGCAACGGGCGGTGCGGCAAGTGCCATTATCCCTCACTGCAAGCACGCAACAAGACTTGACGAGGTACTTCTTCTCAAGGGGCTTCGCATCATCTGGGATAAAAACCGAAAAAAATAAAGCGGAGCATCGGTTTCCGATTCAAAGCGGAACGGATTGCTCCAAAGAAAAAACGCGTCTCCGACCGCCGCACCTTTCAAGGCGGCATCGGGGATGCGTTTTTTCTTTGATTAAAGCAATTCCCTTGCGATCTTATTCCGTCGGCTTCCGATAACGGTAAAGGTCGATGCCGCGGTAGACAACGCCGTTTCCGTTGGTGTATCCGGATCTGCCGCAATACACCAAAAGCCTGTAATCGTCCCCGTCATCCGGAGTGACAAAGCTCCATTCGTACAGTCCTTCGGAGCGATCAAACACGTATGAATTCGTAAACTCCTTCTCCGTTGCGTTATAAAGCGCAACCGTGAAGGAATCGACATCTCCCCGGGTCACGTCAAAATCCTCAATCGTAACGGAATACTTGCAATCGGGCGTCAGCGCCTTTGCAACAGTGCGGAACTCGCTGACAACGTCCTCGGGCGAGGAAAGCACTACTTCATCCAGATGTGCAACGCTCTCGGCGCTCGTCTGCGCCACATGCACCCTCCCTTCCTCTGCGCCAAGCTTACCGAAGCTCGTGTTGGGGAACGCAGAGGGGTTCATCATCATAATGACCATATCGGGCTGTGAGGTTGCAACATATTCAGCAACGGTAGACGCCGTATAGTGTCTCGGATCAATAACATCCAGCTCCTTGACTGCCGTTGAAAGATAGCATTGGAACGGAAGAGCGAAGCTCTCCTTGATCAAAAGTATCTTGAGATCGTTTTGGGCAAGTCTGTTCACGTGATGAACCAGCGGATATTCTCCGCCGATATGAACGCAATACGGGTTTTCGTCAAAATAATCGGGCTTATCCAGATATTCCTCTCTGATCACCGCATCCGTAAAGTCTCCGTCGTAGTATGCGCGGTGATGCATCACGTAGCAAGACATATCGGTTTTAAATTTCGGTTTGTAGATTTCAAGATCGTCAATACCGCCGAAAAATACACCGACACGCTTTCCGCGGCTTCCGAGGAACCAGTCCTCATAGATCTCGGAGGTCCAGTTTTCCCGATCCGCAAGCGACATATCGATCTCAGCCTCCGGGAATTGTGCATCCAACACCTCCAGAACCTCTCCGAATGCCTTGAACGAGCCTTTGGCGTTCCAGTGATGGTCTGTCTTGTAGAAGTTTTCCGCCACGTCCTCGGGAGTTTGAACCAGAATCGGTCTGAGATCCATTGTTTCGACACCGTTTTTATTCAATTCTCCGAGAAGCTCATCCGCGTCCTTATTACCGTTGTTCACCACACCGTAGGGCACGAGCGTATTTCCGAGATCCGTTTTGATGGGGGCTTGAATGAATAAAAACGGGATGTCATTTTCAGACAGAAACTCATCAAAATCGGAAACACCGTTTGCAAGCGGCTTCATGTCCAGATCCTCAACCACGTCATACAGCAGCATTCCGTTATTCAAAACGGAAACCTCGTTGTAAACAGTGCGTCCCGTCAGTCTTGCAAACAGACCGTTGACGTTGATGAAAACGTCCTTTCCCTCCACGTCGTTCACGTAGGCGAGCTTGACCTCGTCGACCCATTCCTCGAACGTAATCTTTTCATCCGACAAACGCTCCAAGGGCTTTTCCAACACTCCCAAATTGACGATGGCGCTGATCGCAAGAAAGCTTATCACCACCACCGTAAAAAGGAGCGATCCTATATTTTTACGAGACTTCATATCCAACCTTCCCTCTCAATCAGAAGTTAAAGTAAATGAACGGATTGTGCGCATCCATGATGATAAAGGAAACGCTTACAAAGAAAAGAACCAGTTGCACCACATAGGTCGCGCCGTTACAAAGCGCCTCCCCACAGCGGTATTTTTGGCTGATCCTGTCTCTCAGCACACGGAACAGAGGCGTGGAAACCAGAAGACCGGCTGTAAGGATGATGCCGTATTGCATCAAATGAAAGCCCGCATTCGTATCGAATACGGAAGACGCACCGAATCCAAGCATCGCGGACAGGTAGTATCCCGCGGAGGAAATATCGGGAGCGCGAAAGAGAACCCAGCCAAATAGCACCATCAGCATTGAGAAAATCTGATACGGCACGCGGAACAGTCGGCTTTCGTCCACAAGCTTTGGAATTGAGAGAAGCTTTTCAATAATGATGATCACACCGTACAACACGCCCCAGAGGATAAACGTCCAGTTCGCGCCGTGCCAAATTCCGGTTGCCAACCAGACCACGGCGAGGTTAAAGACCAGGCGCAACTTGGATTTTACACGGGAACCGCCAAGCGGAAAATAGAGATAATCGCGGAACCACGATCCTAGAGAGATGTGCCAACGTCTCCAAAATTCGGTAATGCTCTTTGAAATATAAGGATAGTCGAAGTTTTCAAGGAAGTGGAATCCGAACATCAGTCCAAGACCGATCGCCATCTCGGAATATCCGCTGAAGTCAAAGAAGATCTGCAATGCGTAGCAGAGAGCACCGAGCCACGCAAAGGCGACACTGAGCTCCTCCGATGCAAAGGCGGCATCTGCAACCAGTGCCAGAATGTTGGCAAGCAGCATTTTTTTATTAAAGCCCTTGACGAAGCGAAGCATTCCCTTGCAAAAGCAATCGGACGTGATTTTACGGGAATTGATCTCATCCGCAACGGTCGTATAGCGAACGATCGGACCTGCAATCAGCTGGGGAAAGAGCGAAATATAAAGTCCGAGGTATCCGAGATTGCGCTGTGCGGGAACACCGCGATAAACGTCGATTACGTAGCTCATCGCCTGGAAGGTGAAGAAAGAAATTCCGATGGGAAGAACGAACTCGGACACCTCAAACCAGCCTTGCGTCACGGGGAATACCTCGTGAAGCGTAGCGGTGATAAAATTCATGTATTTGTAGACAAACAAAAGTCCGAGGTTGCCCACAACGGCAATCGTTAAAAAGAGCTTGCGAACAAACCGATTCTCCCCTGCCTCGGCAATCCGCAGCGCGGTAATGTAGTTGAACACGATCGAGATCACCATCACAATCAGAAACGATGGTTCTCCCCATGCGTAAAAGAACAGGCTTGCCAAAAGTAACCAGTAATTTCTTGCTTTTTGCGGAAGCAAAAAATAAACCCCAAACGTAATTGGGAAAAAGGCAAATAAAAACTCTAGGCTGGTAAAGAGCATAAACGTCCTCCAAAATTGCGAAATGCAATCATCTTCTTCACATCGTTTTACCAAGGCAAAAGCGCCCGTCCACAAAAGCATTTTGTGAATATACCGATTCATTATACCATATATCCTTCTCTTTTTCAAGACGGACGGATAAAATTTTAATACTTCTTTGCTTTATCCTCAAAAACCCCCTCTTTTGCACACAAGCCTTCCTTGCTTGTACGCAACAGAGGGGGAATTGTTATGCGTTCGCGGCAAGCACGATCTCCTCGCCCGTACGCATTTCTTTTTCGTAAAAGCCGTCATGCACGTCGCACGACGCAAAATCAGCACCGAGGAAGAGCTTCAAGCTTCCCGCGACACGCGCACTCACACGGACACGTGTCAGTTTTTTCTCCTTCCACTCCGCAGAGACGGTAAACCCACCGCGTGCGGTCAGTCCCTCAAAGGCACCCGTGCTCCATGCGTCGGGAAGCGCGGGAAGCACGTGTACGTACCCCTCATGGCTTTGCAAAAGCATCTCCGCCATTCCCGCGGTCGTACCGAAGTTGCCGTCGATCTGAAACAGACGTGCCCCCGATTCGCAGCCGTAGCTGTCCCAAAGATTCGGGAAGGTGCATTGCTTCAAAATACCGCTGAACCAACCGTAGGCGCGGTTGCCGTTCTTTGCTCGTGCCAGACAATTCATCTTGTGCGCCGCAGACCACCCCTTGACGCATTCGTCGCCTCTCAATTCCAACGTCCGCTCGGCGGCTTTGATCCATTCGGGGGTAGAGCTGTTGATCAGCGTTCCCGGGTAGAGCCCCACCATGTGCGAGATGTGGCGGTGATGCGCTTCTCCGATATCCCCGTAGTACTCCTCCTCGCGGAATTCCTTGATCTGTCCCGATGCTCCCACCTCAATGGGATCAAGAAAATCGATATCGCGGCGAAGCTGCTCAATAAAATCATCCGTAATACCGAGCTCATCCGCAATTGCCACGGTATCCTTGTAGCATTCATACGTCATTTGCTGATCGAACGAGCATCCCTTTGTGTGGTAATGAACCCCTCCGTGCCTCTGCTCGGGGGATGCGGAATATTTGATCAGAAGCGTTCCGTCCTCCTGCCGTTCCAGCTGCTTTGAAAGGAACTTTGCCATGCTGCGGTTGGCAGAATAAGCAAGAGATTGCAAGCGCTCGCGATCCATGGAGAAGGCACAGTAATCGGTAAAGAGCTTGGTGGTAAAAGCACCTGTACCGGGGCCGGAGTGTCCGTATCCCGGAGGATTGATGCCGTCCACCTTGAAGAGAGACGCACCCGTGCCGATGGTCATTCCGTTTTCGCCGCCCGGCTCATACTGATCCTCAAAATACGACTTGATGTATGTTTCCGCATACTCCTCCGTTTGTGCGCGGTAGGCATTAAAATAATCAACGTACGGCAAAAACAGCTCGCAAAGATTGGTGTTGAACGCCGGCCAATAGTTCATCTGAACGTTGATGTTGTGCCAATATCCCGAGGTCCACGGAGATGCCGCATACTGCGTCCACGTTCCCTGAAGATTGGCGGGATATGCCCCTTGGCGCGAGGAAGCAATGAGAAGGTAACGCCCGTAGGCGAAATACAGCTCCTCAAGATACGCGTCACGCTCTCCCCGAATATAGCGGGAGAGCAGCTCGTCGGTGGGAATTTCGGAGGGCGTTCCGCCAAGATCGATCTGTGCGCGGTCAAACAGCGCGGTGTAATCCGCAACGTGGCGCGCACGCAGCTCCTCATAGGAATGACAAAGCGCTCCCATGGTACGGGACGTCACCTTTTCGTGAGGATGCGGATAGGGCGCCAGCTTCTTTTTGGGATCCGGCTCGGTAAAGACGCGGCTTTCCAATACGTAATTTGTTCCGACGGCTGCAATGATCACGGCACTGTCAGCTCCCTCGACGCGAAGATGACTGCCTTCGACGGTCATGCGACCGCCCGTGGGAAGGACTGTGATCTGCCCCTCGAACAGGATGCCGAAATAGTCCATCCCTCCCGTCAAAGTGATGCGATTTCCTTCGGCGCGCACCTCGCCGTGCTTGCCCATGCCATCCCCCGGCTGCAGCAAGTAGTCCCCACAGAACGGAACCTCGGCGCGCGCCGTAAAGGTGACCGAGGCGGCGCGGTCGGCAGTGAGCTTTACGACCAGCACGCGATCGGGATAAGAAGCAAAGTATTCTCTTTGATAACGGATTCCGCCGTAGGTGTATTCGGTGGTTGCAATCGCGGTATTGAGCGAAAGGGAGCGCCGATAATCCGCGGTGCTTGCGTGAACGTGCCCGAAATCAAGATACAGCTCGCAGAAATTGCTAAGTCCCGTATGATATCCGTTGGGATCGTTCCATACGGGGGGATTGTACATGCTGTTTTCGGTGATCTGCAACCGCTCGGTTTCACTTCTTCCGAAAACGTTGACTCCCATGTAGCTGTTGCCGATCGGGAGAGACCATTTCTCCCAGCCGTCGTTCGGATCGCTCTTTTCGCGGAAGTCGAAGATCGCGCGGTTTTCGTAACCGTACGGAGCTTCCTCTCTGTACCACAGCTCGTATTTCTTCATCGTCTTTTCCTCTCCTTTTCCGTTGTATGCTTCATTCGCTTTTTGGCGTGTGCCCGTATCTTCTTTTGTAAAGTCTTGTAAAAAACGAAAGATTGGAAAAGCCGCACGCCTCTGCCGCCTCGGACACGTTGTATTCACCGCTTCCGAGCAGCACGGCAGCGTTTTCCAGTCGAAGCGCGTTTCTGTATTCGATCGGCGTTTTTCCCGTGTACTCACGGAAGAGTCTTCTGAAATTGACCTCACTCATTCCGCACATCTCCGCGTAATAGGCAACCTGCCGATCCTCGTAATAACGCTCCGACAGCTCCCCGAGCGCCGCGTGAAGCTTTTTGTAGCGCCTTGGAAGGTTGGAATATACTCCGTCGATCTTCCAGAGCAGCTCATAAATCCCGGAAAGATAGTAAAACGGGTGCGACGTCAAGCCGTTTTGGTTCATGATGAAAAATTGCTCGATCAGCTTCCCCGCGTCGGGAAGCTCAATCTTTTTCGGATGTGACAGGTATTCGGGAAGCTCGCCGTCGGCAAGATCAAACTGCACGATCTTAATCTCCGTTCCGTCCTCAAGATACGTCCCCGTGTAGGCACAGTTTTTCGGAATGAATATAAGCTCTCCTGCCCGTACATTGATCTTCTTCTCTTCTCCCGATACAAAGGTAGCACACATCTCGCCCTTCACGGTATAGATAAATCCGTGTTTGATCCTTCCCGAGCGGTAGGAATGGATGAATCCCCTGTCACGAACAACGTTGACCACGTCGATGTCCTGCACGGTAAAGGCAGGCTTTTCGGAATAATACTGAAATCTCATCTGACCACCTCACAATCATCATATCACTTGCATGTCCGTTTGTCAACCGAAAATGATCGAATCGTGTTAAAAAATATTGTTTCAGAGATTGTTTCCGATCATATGCTGTGCTAAAATTAAGGAAGAATCTGAAAAACGCGCGGTGCTTTTCGCATGCTGCGATCACGAATCCGACACCGACGAAAGGAAGAACACATATGAACGACTCATTTGCCATCAACGGAAAAACCGCAAGGCTCTTATATGAGAAGTATGCCAAAGCACTTCCCATCGTGGACTATCACAATCACATCAACCCAAAAGACGTGCAAAGCAACAGAAGATTCGAAAATCTGACCGACGTATGGCTCGCTCCCGATCCCTACAAGCACAGACTGATGCGGATTGCGGGAATCCCCGAAAGCCATATTACGGGAGAGGCGTCACCGCGCGAAAAATTCCGCAGCTTTGCCTCGGTATTCCCCTATCTTGTCGGGAATCCCGTGTACGACTGGTCCTTGATGGAGCTTTCCTTCGTGTTCGGTGTCAACGAAATTCCCGACGGTGAGAATGCCGATCACGTCTATGATCGGATCACCGAAATGCTCGGAAGCGAGGAATACCGCTGCAATGCGATCCTCTCGCGCTTCGGCATCGAATACCAGTCCCCCGTCGCGGGGATTCTCGACGATCTCGCGCCTTACTCGCAGGACGGATTCGCCCCCTCGCTTCGCGGAGACAATCTGCTCTTGCCGACAAAGGAGCTTGTCTCTGCCCTTTCGCAAAGCGGCACGGACATCACAGATCTCGATTCCTATCTCTCGGCAATCGCAAAAAGGCTGGACGCCTTCACCGCTGCGGGCTGCCGATTTGCCGATCACGCGCTGGATGACGGCTTTGCTTTTCTTCCCGATGACGGAGGAAACGGACAGCGGTTTCTGCGGTGCATCCGCGGTGACGTCATGAAGGAATGCGATGCCGCGGCACTCAAATCCTACATCCTGACACACCTTGGAAAAGAATATGCCCAAAGGAATTACACTCTTTTGCTTCATCTGGATGCCAAGAGAAAAACCAGCAACCGACTTGCAAGAATCGCAGGACCTACGGGAGGCTATGCCGCGGTCGGAGGAAACCTTCGCGTGCCTCACGTGGTGGAGCTCCTGAGTGCCATGGAGGATCTCGGAGGGCTTCCGAAAACCGTCCTCTTTCCGCTCGATATGAAGGATCATGCCGCCCTTTCGGTCATCGAAGGCTCGTTTTCGGAGGATTACGTTGCGGCAAAGGTAGAGCTCGGCCCCGCATGGTGGTGGTGTGACCACCGACTGGGAATGATCAACACCTTCGAATGCATCTCCTCGTTCGGCATGCTTTCGGAGTTCATCGGTATGACCACCGACTCACGCAGCATTCTCTCCTTCGTTCGCCACGATTATTTCAGACGTGTGCTCTGCTCCTGGCTCGGTGAGAAATACGATGCGGGAATCTTTTGCACCGACGAGCGCGTGCTCGGCGAAATCGTTGAAAAAATTTCATATAAAAATGCTTCAAGAAGGATCGGTAAATCAATATGAACAGTTATTTTGAAAACAAGGTAGTGGTCGTCACGGGTGCCGGAGGTACACTCTGCTCGGAGATTTCAATCCATATGGCAAAGCTCGGCGCGAAGGTGGTGCTTGTCGGAAGAACCGAGGAAAAGCTCAGCGCGGTGGCAAACAAAATCGCACAATTCGGCGGCTGCGCCTACACCTATGCATGCGACGTGACCGACCGTGAGGGCGTTGCCGAGCTTGCAAGATACGTAGAGGAAAACGTCGGACTTTGCTCCGCTCTTGTCAACGGAGCGGGCGGAAACAACGCCAAGGCGATGCCCACGGTCACAAGCTTTGATCCCCGCGAGATAACGGGAGAGCTTCCCGAGGGAACGAAAGGTCTTTACGACGTTGACATGGACGCGTTTGAAAGCGTTCTGAGGATCAATACGATGGGAACGGTCTATCCGACCATGGAGTTTGCAAAGCACATGGTGAAGCGCGGCGGCGGCAGCGTGATCAACTTCGCCTCGATGAATTCCTACTGTCCCCTCACCCGTTGCTTCGCTTACGCAATGAGCAAGGCGGCAATCACCAATCTGACACAGTCCTTTG
>JAZSMX010000056.1:0-2820 GCA_045536125.1 Eubacteriales bacterium
GGGGCTGTCACATTTGACGAGAACGAAAAAGCCCGTGGAGAAAAGAAAAAAGTCCCGTTTTCCGGTAAAATCAGAAAATGAGACAGGAATCGGTTGAATTTCTTCGAAATTCTCCAAAATATTACGGGCTTTTTCTACCGCCGAATTTGGGGCTCGACGTACCTTTGTACGCCTCACGCCCCGAATTCGACGCTTCTCGCCTAAATCTGCCGAGCCCCTATGGGGCTGTCTCAAGCTTGTGACTTGAGGCAGCCCCTTTTTTTGTTGGAATTAAATAACGTAGAAGAAGATTCCGAAAAATTGAAGAATGCTTCCCAGAACCACGAAGAGGTGGAAGAGACTGTGCATATAGCGGTGCTTTTTTCCGACACCGTAAATGACAGCACCCACGGTGTAAGCGACACCGCCACCGAGAATGAAGAGAAGACCGGGTAAGGGAATGGCTTCCATCGCCGTTTTGGCGGCGATCACGATGCTCCAGCCCATGCCGATATAGCACGCCATGGAAAGCTTTGCGTATTTTTTCAGATCGATTGCCGTCAGCGTGGTTGCCATTGCCGCAAGTCCCCACACGATCCCGAAGAGCACCCAGCACCATACGGCGCTTTCCGCGCGGATCTTGGTCAGAAGAATGGGGGTGTACGTGCCGCCGATCAGAAAATAGATCGTGCAATGGTCAATGACCTGCATGACCTTTTTTGCCATAGGATGCGTCAGTCCGTGATAAACGCTGGACGAGGTGTAGAGAAGGATCAGAGACGCACCGTAGATCGCGCTTCCGACCACGCCCCAGGCATCTCCCTTGATGGCGGAGAAAACAACGCAGAGGACGAGCGCGGCAACGCCGAGCGCGCCTCCTGTGATGTGAGAGACCATATTAAAAATTTCCTCCCCCTTGGTATAATCGGGAAGGGTGCGGTGTGCGAGCTTGGTTCTTTGCATGGGATGCTCCTTTTTTGCTTTTTGTTTTTGTTACTATGATTATAACACATGAAAGCCGCTTTGTCAAGTATCGCACACCATGTTTATGATAATTATTTCTATGTTTCGTGGTTTTCAATACCATATTTCGACAAAAAGCGCAACGATCAACAAAAAGCAAAGGAAAGGGAAGGAAAACGTCAAACGGCGGAGATTCTTTGAAGGGGAGCTTTGACGAACGTCAGGGAAGCAAAGAAAACGCCACGCACGAATCTGTGCGTGGCGTTTCCCTTCATCTATATTGATCCAAGAACCGATACAGATAATTACTCCTGTGCCTTCTTTCTTTGCTCAAAGCAAGCACTGCAGTATACGGGTCTGTCGTTGGAGGGCTGGAAGGTGATCTTCGCCTCTCCGCCGCAGTCTGCACATACTGCCGTGAAGTATTCACGGGGAGCCTTACCGGCGTTCTTCTTTGCATCACGGCAAGCCTTGCAAGCCTTGGGCTTGTTCAAGAAGCCTTTTTCTGCGTAGAATCTCTGTTCACCGGCGGTGAAAACGAATTCATTGCCGCAATCCTTGCAGACAAGAGTTTCGTCTTCGTAGACCTTTTCTTCTACAGCTGCATCGTAGTTTTCATCCTGGAACATTGTGTGTAACCTCTCTTCGTTCTGATAGTGATATTGCCCTCGGCGGATTTGGACCGCCATCTTTGGTTTCCCAACGCTTTTATTAAGCTATTCGGGCATAGAGCCGGGGAGTGAGGAGCGAAGCTTTTTCCGAATGCGGTAGATTGCGTTCTGTACCGATTTTTCATCCTTTCCGACAACGTTTGCGATCTCCTTGGCACCTCTTCCCGAAAGATAAAGCCACCAAATACGGTTTTCGTAAGGGGAGAGAAGCGAGACGATGCGGCGTGTCAGAGAAAGATAATTTTCCTCCTCCACAAGGGTTTGAACGGGATCGGAAGCGTCGGATTCCACCTCGCCGCATTCCAGACTGACCGTGTGCGGCTGCTGGCGCTTTTTGCGGGAATAGGAGATCAGACGGTTTCGGATACAGATTTTTGCAAACGAGCCGAAGCTGATTTCCTGCGTGTTGTCAAAATGCTCGATCGCGCTGTAAAAGGCAATGGATGCCTCCTGGCGAAGATCGTCGCTTTCATCCGATTCGGAATCGTTGCAAAGGAACGCACTGACCATGGATTCAATCAAGGGGGAATAGGCAAGAAGAAGCTCTTCAAACGCCTTCGGATCTCCCTTTTTGGCAAGAAGGAGACGTGCTTCGGTCGTGTTACCTTTATGTGCTCCCGTCATGCCCAAGAATCCTTTCATTTTGATAAAAGTTTACATTCCACACGATTATTATACCATATTTTTGTGGAATGTCAACATATTTTTTTTGAAAAATCCTGTCGATTTTTTGCGTTTTGGTAGAATTTTAACAAAAAATAAAGTCAGCTTTTGACGATTGTGACAGAGAAAACAAAAAAGATTCGTCAAAATAAACATCTCGGTGCAAAAAAGATTGTGAAAAATGAAGAATGCGCAAAAAAAAAGAAACGTGAAAATATGCGAAAATCTACTTAAAAACGTCAAAAAACGAGCTCTTGACAGTATGTGCCGAGAGCTCGTTTGGAGATTTTGTTTTCGGTAGGGGAGCTTGCCAAATGCGACAGCCCTACGGATTAGTCGAGAACGGGGAGGGAGAACAGAGGAGTCATGCCGCATGCCTTGAGCGCGGCTTCCGCCGCTTCCTCGCTCATTCGCGCGGAGATGAGAGCAAACCGTGAGCCCTCCATGAAAAACGCGCTCTCGGAGCCCAACGCTGCCTTTGCCTTTTCGGCACAGGCGGAGCAGCCCTCAAACACGTATCCGCGACGGCAGGTGTAAAGGGTGG
>JAZSMX010000120.1:0-5650 GCA_045536125.1 Eubacteriales bacterium
CCGTTCGGACCGAGCAGGACGGTGACGCTTCCGGGATCGAGAGAAAAGCTGACGTCGTTGCAGGCGAGAACCTTTCCGTATTTTTTGGTCAGATGTGAAACTGTAAGCATGGTGCTCTCCTTTCGTCAAGCGAGAGAGATTGCAGTTCTCGCTTCACAAAAAGTATAGCATAATTTCTCTCCGTTTGCAACCTTTTGTAAAGTTTTTTTGCAAGCATCTTGCAAGAAGGACACGATTGTGATAAAATAGAGAAAAAGCCCGAATGCGTTGGGCTTGAAATCTCTGTCCGCGGATTCCTTTGCGAAAACGCCAGGAGAGCGGACAGCTCGGAAAGGACGAATGACATGAAAACACGTTTGAATGGGGCGCGCGTCTGGATGCGCGACCACAGCTTTTTGGAGAACGGTTCGGTTCTGTTTGAGGACGGTGTGATCCTTGCTGTCGGTGCGGAGTGTGACGCGTACTCCGCGGATCTTGTGCGTGACCTCTCGGGGAAGGTACTGATTCCCGGGCTTGTGGACGTGCACACGCACGGACGCATCGGCTATGATTTCTGCGATGCGGACAAGGAAGCTCTCATGCAAATGAAGGAGGATTACGCGCGCCACGGAGTGACAAGCGTGATGGCGACGCTGGCGTCGGATACGGTGGAGCACTGGATCTCTGCCATCTCGCGTATTGAGGCTTGCGGCTATGCGGGCATCCATTTTGAGGGACGTTATCTCAATCAGAAAAAGAGAGGGGCGCACGCGGAGCATCTTCTGGCACTGCCCGACGCTAAGGAATTGTCCTTGCTGCTTTCCCACGTGACGCTTCCTCGGCACATAAGCTTTGCGCCGGAGTTGGATCCCGACGGTAGGTTTCTTGCCCGTGCGATTGAGCTGGGGGCAACGGTGGGAATGGCGCATACGGAGGCGAGTGCCGACGTGGCAAGACGGGCATTGCACGCGGGGGCGCGCTCCTTTACCCATCTGTTCAACGCGATGCCGCCGCTTCATCACCGTGAGGGCGGCGCGGTATCGGTGGCACTGAGCGAAGGGGGATTCGCGGAATTGATCGCGGACGGTGTTCACATCTGTCCCGACATGGTGCGTCTGTCTTACCGAAATCTCGGGGCGCACCGTACCGTGCTGATCACCGACTCCATGGCGGGGACGGGCTGTCCCGACGGGGAATATTCGATTGCGGGACTTCCCGTAACGGTCAAGAACGGACGCGCGCTGACGCATGAGGGCGCGATTGCGGGAAGTACGCTCAATCTTTTTGACGGCATGAAGAACCTGATGGAGTTTGCGGACGTCCCTATGGAGGATGCCGTGGCGTGCGCAACGCTCAATCCTGCCCGTATGGTGGGGCTTGACGAATGCGTGGGAAGCATCGAGGTCGGCAAGCGTGCGGATCTGTTGGTGCTGGACGGAGACTGCCGACTTCTTGATGTATATGCGAACGGAACGTTGATCAAAGGAGAAGCCGTATGAAAAAAGTAGGCTACAGCATCGGATGTTTCGGTTTTGCCGCGGTGGGACTTTTCTGCCTTGTGCTTTGCGTGATCTCTCTTTTTACGGGAAGCGTGGACGGACTTACGGTGAAGGAACCCATCACCGTTTCTTCCTCCGCCGTGACGGCAGAGGAGGGAAGCACCTACGTTGTGCAGGTGCGCGGACGGCTTCACAATGAAAGCGACCGTGAGATCTCTGTGGAAGGCGTGGAGCTGCTTCTTCGCCATGAGGGAACCTCCGCGACGGAGACGTTTGACGGCTTTGACGTCGATGCGCGCGTGACGCACGATCTCTTCTACGAATGGACCTCTCCCGTCCCCTTTGACAGTGTGGATGCGGTGGAGCTGATCCTTGACGGCGAGGGGCACAGGCTTTCCAATGAGGAGAGCTCCATCCTCTCAACGGATACGGTGCTCTTTTTGATCATCGCCCTACTTTGCGCTCTGTTCGCCGTTTTCTTTGCGAAAAAGAGGTACTACGTTTACGAGGAAGAGCAGATGTCCTCGGCGAAAGACGAGTGATTGTTTTC
Organism: Eubacteriales bacterium; assembly: GCA_045536125.1. GTDB lineage: Bacteria > Bacillota > Clostridia > Oscillospirales > CAG-272 > UMGS1865. The sequence continues at coordinate 2,029 of JAZSMX010000120.1, forward strand.
GCGCCTTGGATTTACGAAGAAAAGAACGGAAAGCGACAGGATTTTTCCTTGACTTTCCGTTCTTTTTGTGCTACAATGAAGAGGATGAACGATAGGTCGGAGGACTGGAAATGAGAAAGAATTTACGAAGCATGATCGAGACCGTTCCCGAGGAGGAGGCAACCCTTCTTCTTGACGTTGGTGACTGCGGTCTTTTGGAGCGCGCGGGGGCAGGTATTGACGCCGCGCATAAACGAAGTGCCGAAACGGCTGCCGCGTGGCAGGTCGGAAAGGATGCGACGCTCGTCATTCCAATGGATGAAAGAGATCTTTCCGCATACCGCTTCGTGACCTTTGCGGTCTTTTGCGCGGGAGCGGTGGGAAAGAGCTTTCGCATCGTCTTTGACAACAGCCCCATGGGGGAGGGCAAGGGTGGATATGAAGCAACCCTGACACTCTTTTCGGAGGGCTGGAATCACTACCGCCTGGAGCTGCCCTTTTTGCATGCGCTTCGTGACGCTGCGGGCTGGGACAGCATCCGAAGCGTGGTATTTGAGCGCGTCGGTGAATTTGGACGCACCTCTGCGCTGTTCCTTGACAGTCTGTTTGCATGGGAGGGAATGGCACCGCCTCTGTATACCATTCTGCCCGAATTGAAGGGCGCTGCGCTCTTTTCCACTACGGGAAGCTTTTCCATCGTGGACAGAAAGCGGATTCCCAACACGCTGGACGGAAGTGAAGCCAAGCCCTTCCGTGCGGACGGGACGCTTTGGGTGCCGATGGCATCCGTGGCAGCGTGCATCGCGCATTCCGCGGTGGCGGACAACCGCGCCATGTCCCTTTCCTTTACCTACCGCCGCAAAAAGTACAGCTTTTGCGCGGATGAGAGGTTCTTTTTGGAGGACGGCACGCGCGTCTCTCTCTCCTTTTCGCCCCGCGAGGTGGGGGGAACCCTCTTCTTCCCCGTGGATTACGTGCGCGAATTCTTCCGTCTCAGACAGATCTTTGTCGATCCGATGGGACTGATCGTGCTTTCCAACCGCCGTGCGATCTATGACAGCGCGCGCGATATGGAAAAGATCCGCTCCCTTGCCGCGGATCTGACCTTCCGCCGTCCCGACGCGGATAAGATCCTTTACGATCTGCACCGCAGATTCACAAATCCCACGCGCGGAAGATTGCTTCTTTCCTACGAGGAATTGATGCAGCTTCGTCGCGACGTGAAGACCAAGCCCCGTCTTGCCGCCTACGTCAAGTCGCTTTGTCTTGAGTACGGTGTGGGAAGCGCGGCATATGAAGCTGCTCCCGTGTCCCAAGAGACGGAAGTTCTCGATGAGAACACGTTGACGGCGGCAAGCGACCGCCTGATCGCCTTTTCTCTTCTTTACCGTGTGACGGGAGATAAGAGGTATTGTGAGCGCGCGGCAGGTGAAGCCGAGGGGCTCTCAAGCCTTTCCGACTGGAGCGCATCCTCCGTGACCGCGCTCGGCTCTGTCTCTCTCGGTATGGCGATCGCCTACGACTGGTGTCACCACGCATGGAGCGAGGCAAGAAAGGCGGTTGTGGAGCGTGGCATGCTTCGCAACGGTCTGCGCGTCGGACTTGACTATTATCTTGGTAAGCGCAAGATCTGGATTCCCGGCGGCACTGCGGGTGCGGTGGTCGGTACGGGGATGCTGGCTTTGTCTCTGGCGCTTTGCGATATCTATCCCGAAACCTCTCACAGGCTTCTTGACCGTATCCCCGCCAATCTGGAGCAAAGCTTTGCGGCGTATGCGCCCGACGGTGGATATGCCGAGGGAGTCGGTGCGTGCGCCAAGAGCTTCCGTTCTCTCTCCCTTGCGGTTGCGATGCTGACAAAGGCATGCGGAAGCGATTACGGACTTTTCTCTGCTCCCGGCTTCTCCGCGGGTGCGTATTTCCTCACCCTGTGCGAAACGCACAACGGGGTATGGAATTACCACAACGGCGCGGCAGTGGGGGCTGATACCTCCATGCATTCCTGGATCTCCTTGCGCACGTCGGACGCCACCCCTGCGTGGATGCGTCGCCGTCAGCTTCTGACGGGGGAGAAGAAGGTACATCCCTTTGACATCCTTTTCTTCTACGATGTGGACGACGAAATGGAATTGCATCTTCCCTTGGATGCCGTCTACCGTCGCGCAGGTCTCGCCATGATGCGCTCCGGCTGGGGAGAGGAAGCGAGCTTCCTCGGGCTTCACGGAGGGGAAAATTCCGCGGTCAACGGAGATCTTGACGCGGGAAGCTTCCTCTTGGAGATGGGCGGTGTCCGTTTCTTCTGCGAGACGGGCGGTGTGGAAGAGATGTCCTTAGCGCAGAGAAGACGTGCCGAGGGGCAGAATACGCTGACCGTCAATCCCGCCAAAGCACCCACGCCCGATCAAAGTCCGATGGCATCCGCGCCCTTCCTTTCCCTGAAGAGCCTGCCCGAGACGGCATACGCGGTGGTGGACATGACCGCAACGCATCCGAAGATTCTTCGCGCGAAGCGCGGCTTGATGCTCTCTGAGCGTCGCACGGTTGCCGTGGTACAGGATGAGGTGACTCTGAAAGAGCCCGGAACGATTCTTTGGACGGCATACACCTCGGCGGCGGTGACGCTTTGCTCAGGCGGAAGAGCTGCGAAGCTTACAAAGGAAGGAAAGACGCTGCTTTGCAAGATTGGAGGCGTCGGCGGTGTCAAGCTTGAAAGCACGCCCGTGGAGGGAACGGAGCTTTCCCGACTTTCCATACGGATCACAGGGAAGGAACGCATCCGTCTTTCGGTTGCCTGCAAGCTGCTCTCCGACGGTGAAAAGCCGACCGTGAAGATTTACGATACCGTTCCCATGAGCACTTGGGAAGAATAATTCAGAATCCGATAGAAACGGGGGGATCCCAGATGCACCCGTTGCATCTGACATCCCCACGTTTCTATCGTTTGCAAATTTGCGACGTTTTTGGTTGTCGATGTGACAGTGCCCTTTTTAAGCGGCGTCCCATACGGCATCCTTCGTTCCGAAAAAGACGGTGCGTCCGCTCTTGCTGACCACCCAATCACGTTCGTCGATCTGATTCGGGCGGTAGGATTCCCCAAGCAAGCGCACGTGCTCCCAGGAGCGGTTTGCCGCCTCCGCGCTTTCATAGTAAAGAACGTAGATGAGGTTTCCGTCGGGGGAGGTGGCTTCCAATGCCGCCGTGAGCCCTTCTCCGAAATTGAGAAGTCCCGAAACGCGTTTTTCCTTGACCGCATAGCCCTCCTTTTCCAGCGCCGCGATCGCCTTTTGCGGATCTTTGGCGGGGGTGGCGCAGGCGCAAAGCAGGAGTGGAAGGGTGACGGTGATCACACACAAAAGAAGTGCGACGGTTCGATGGATGCTACGGTTCATTGGAAAGTTCTCCTCTCTGGGATTTCTTTCCTTGATTGTAGCACAAAACGCGTCTCTTGTCAAGAAAAATACGCGATGGAGACAAGAGAAAGGGGAAGCGGTACAAAGGGCAAAAAGGGGGTGTCTCAAATGCATTTTGCATTTGGTCGACACCCCCGTGGTTTTTGCTTGACGGCTCGACACCGTCATTTTCGCCCATCGTTCTATCAAATTTTATAGTATTTTTAAGCGAAAACCGCAAATTTCCCGGCGCA
>JAZSMX010000034.1:0-5283 GCA_045536125.1 Eubacteriales bacterium
TTACCCTCTTTGATCTTGTTGTGAACACGAACGGTGTCACCGATGCGAATGACGGGAACCTCACTCTTCAACTGCTCGTTTGTAAAAGCCTCAATCAAATTCATTTTTGAGCCCTCCTAAATATACCGGATGTTCATGCGAGCATTGCAGCGGACCACCCTAAAATTCGTTGCGACCGGCGCAACGGGAATATTATACCATAACATTCTTCGTTTTGCAAGTCTTTTTTTAAAAAAATTTATCTTTTTTTGAAAAAATCAGCGGATTCTCTCACCCAAGGGCGTATCCTCTGCAAGGAAGACCACACGCACGGTTTCCTCACCCGATGCCAAAATCATTCCCTGCGACTCAATGCCGCAAAGCGTTGCGGGCTTGAGGTTTGCCACAACGATGATCTTCTTACCGATGAGCTGATCCGGCTCATACCACTTGGCAATTCCCGAAACCACCTGTCTCGTTTCGTAGCCGAGATCGATCTGAAGCTTGAGCAGCTTCTTTGCCTTCGGCACCTTTTCACAAGCGACGACCTTCGCGCTGCGAAGCTCAACATTCATGAAGTCCTCAATACCGATGAGCGCACATCCCTCGGGCTTTTCGGGCTTTTCCTCTTCCTTTGCCGCTGCCGCGATCATTGCCTGACGTTCCGCCTCCAACTCCGCAAGCTTTTTCTCCTCGTCCACACGGGCAAAGAGCACCTTGGAGTCGTTGACGCTCTCTCCGGGGATCATGCCGTCAAACGCACCCAACGTATCAAAGGAGCGACGCTCGGTGTTCAATTCGTCAAGAATCTCAGCAGCCGTTGCGGGAATAAAGGGCGTGAGCATGACGGCACCCTGTCTAATGACCTCCAGAAGGTTATAGAGCACCGTTCCAAGACGCGCGCTCATGGATTCGTCCTTGGCAAGTGTCCAGGGCGTCGTTTCGTCGATATACTTGTTTGCGCGGCTGAACAGCTCAAACAGGCTCTCCAGGGCATCCGCGATGTGATAATCGTCCATGGCGGTACAAAGCTCGGAATACGCCTTCTTGCAAGCCGCGATCAGCTCCTCATCCAAGGCGTCCGACGCGGTGGGCGCTTGCACGACCTTGCCGAAGTACTTCTTCTCCATATCCAGCGTACGCTTGACAAGGTTGCCGAGGTTGTTGACAAGATCCATGTTGTATCTCTTGATCACGGCCTCATAGGTGATGGATCCGTCAGAGGCAAAGGGCATCTCGGAGAGTGCGTAATAGCGCACACCGTCCACGGAGAAATGCTCTGCGAGCTTGTCTGCATAAATCACGTTTCCACGCGACTTGGACATCTTATCCATGCCGAAATTAAACCAGGGATGCCCGAAGACCTTCTTGGGAAGCGGAAGATCCAGAGCCATCAGGAAGATCGGCCAGTAAATGGTGTGGAAGCGCAGGATATCCTTCCCGATGATGTGCACGTCGGCAGGCCAGTACTTCTTGAAATGATCGGATTGCTCCTCAAAGCTCTTGTCGGGATCGTAGCCGAGTGCCGTAATATAGTTTGTCAGCGCGTCAAGCCATACGTACACCACGTGCTTGTCGTCAAAATCAACGGGAATGCCCCACTTGAAGGAGGTACGGGAAACGCAAAGATCCTGAAGTCCCGCCTTGAGGAAGTTGTTGACCATTTCCTTTTTGCGAAGCTCGGGCTGAATGAAATCGGGGTGGTCCTCGATATGCTTCATCAAGCGATCGGCATACTTGCTCATCTTGAAGAAATACGCCTCTTCCTCCGCCTTTGACAGCTCGCGTCCGCAATCGGGACACTTTCCGTCCGCTGCCTGGGTTGCCGTAAAGAAGGATTCGCAGGGCGTGCAGTACCAGCCCTCGTATTTGCTCTTGTAGATATCGCCCTTCTCGTAGAACTTGCGGAAGATCTTCTGTACCGCCGCAACGTGACTTTCATCCGTGGTGCGGATGAAATAATCATAGCTCGAATTCATCAGGTCCCAGATGCCCTTGATCTCGCCCGCAACACCGTCCACGTACTTCTGCGGCGTAATTCCCTGCTCGTTGGCAAGGTTCTCAATCTTCTGACCGTGCTCATCCGTTCCCGTGCAGAAGAAAACGTCTTTTCCGCGCATGCGCTGATAACGCGCCACGGCATCGGACATGATCACCTCATAGGTGTTTCCGAAATGAGGCTTGCGGGATGCGTAAGCAATGGCAGTCGTCAGATAAAATTTCTCGTTCATAGTCAAAAATCCTTTCTTGTTCCAAGTCCGCGAATGGGCGGACGGAATTATTTATCCGAGAAGGACGGGAGGCTTCCGTCCTCTGTGAGATCGGTTGTTCGGTCTTCAAAATATGCGACCAGCATCCGCGGAAGCACGTCCGCGAGCAAAAGGAGTCCCAGCGTCAGAGTGCCGAGAAGAATCCACAAAAAGAAGCGTGCGCGAAACAGAAGTCCCTCGCGATAGCTGTGCCGACGCCAATTTCCCCCCACCAATTGCGCGGCGGCATTTCCGAAGTGCGGAACGAAGAAATACCACGCAACCGACAAGGGAGGAAGGGTTGCTGCGACAAGAGAGGCGAGCACGTCACTGTCGGCAAAAACGAGCTCCGATGCAAGGAGAAGACTGAACAGGAGCAGGAAAAAGAGAGACACCGAAAAAAAGAATCGCTTCCCCGCGCGCAGGGCTTTCCCATAGCACGCCCACGAGGAAAAGGCTTCAAAGAGATCTGCAAGGGCTGTATCCTCTCCCGCGACAAGCCTTCCCGCAATCAAAAACAGTCCCATGATCAAGGGTGTGGCAAGAAAGAGAGTGATCAGAAGCAGAAGCAATACCATTCCCGCAAAGATCCAAATGCCCAAGGCTTCGGACGCTCCGAAACTGCTCCAAAGAAGTGATGCCGTCCCTATGGGCAGAGTGTACGCGGGAACGAGCAGGAGCGTAAGGAGCAGCGCCTCAATCAAAAGCAGACGTCCGCCGCTTTCATGCAGCGTTCTTCCTGCGCGTGCGTAAAGAGCCTTCATGCGTTCTCTCCTCCTTCCTTCCCGGATCGGCAATCTCTTGCGCTTTTTGTATTATAACAAATATACACGGAATTTACAATAGTTTTTTGAATTTTTCTCCCCATTTTTCCAAGGAATCCGAGCAAAGGAAAGAAAGAGATCTCCACGCTCCCTTTTCCCTCACAGAACAGCATAGCTTGATTGCGATCTCCCTCCCCCCTCTCCCCATGGGGGAGATAGAGAGGGGGTAACAAAACATCTCTTTTTTCTCTTCCATCTCTCCCCCGCTTCCCGCGGGGGAGATAGAGAGGGGGTAACATGACATCTTTTTTCTTCTCTTCAACTTCTCTTCAACTTCTCTTCTCTTCTCTTCTTTAGAGTCTCATATATCTTTAGTGATTACATTATACCACACTTTTACGTAAAAGTCAACAATTATTTTCGTTTTCAAGTAATTTTCAGAGAAGTAACCAAAAAGGAATTGTAAAGTTCGTGAAAATCAACGAATAAAAAAAGCAAAAAGGTCGACCTTTCATGCGTTGAATCAGTCGATCTTTCTGCGTTTTTCTTAAAAAAGTCGGGATTATTTGTCGAACAAATACTCGATTTTCCCGGAAAGGACTGCGGTGATTCCGCGCAAAACCACGTCGGGGCGGTCGCGGAAGGTCCTTCGGATCTGGCGCGAGCGGTACTCGGAATCCACGTTGACGGTCGTGCTGAGGATCGTTTTTCCGCGCTCCTTGAGAATCAGCGTCACGTCATACGTGCCGTCGGGCAAGCGGCGGTCGGAGCAATCGACCGTGACACCGCGCTTCTTCAGATCAAGATAGCGGAACGCGCAGCGAAGCGCCTCGTCCAATACGTCGGGAAGCATGTCGCGCGCCAATTCCTCGGCAATCATCGCGCCTCTTCTTGTGACCTCGTAAAGCGTATCTCCTCTCTCATCCGTTCCGGACTCCTTGATCAGATGCCCCTCCAGCATTTCCTGGAATGCCTCGGCAAGATCGATATACATGATGTAGTCGGTCTGCATGACCGTATCGTTGACGGTGACGAAGGTCATGGGGTAATTGATATTCCGCATCAGATAAAGAACAAACGCCTTGACGTTGTCCAGATTTTTCGTGGCTTTTGAAGGCATACGCACCCTCCTCGGTTGTTTTACGGTTCAAAAATCGTTTCTTTTATGAGTATAACATATTTTTTTATTTTTTTCAACAGTTTTGTTTGCAATTTGAAACTTTTTGTGGTATGATATAGTGTAGATGCCGAAAATCACCCAAAAACGGCTGTTTTTCCCAAGGAAGGAGTTTTATCTTATGTTACAAATCGCACTTCTCGGCTTCGGCGTTGTCGGCAGCGGCACGGCTGAGGTCCTGCTTGAAAACCAAAAGCAGATCGCGGCATACTGCGGTAACAGTGTCAACGTCAAATACATTCTTGATCTGCGCGAATTTCCGGAGCATCCCCTGGGTGACCGTGTCGTGCACGACATCAAGGTCATTCTTGAGGATCCCGAGGTGGTCCTGGTTGCGGAAATGATGGGCGGCGCGCATCCCGCGTACGATTTTACCCGTGCGGCATTGGAGGCGGGCAAAAGCGTGGTCACCTCCAACAAGGAGGTCGTTGCCACCTTCGGCAAGGAGCTTCTCGATATTGCGCGCGAGCATCACGCATCCTACCTCTTTGAAGCCAGCGTCGGCGGCGGTATTCCGATCATCCGTCCTCTGCAAACCGACCTTGCCTCCAATGAGATCCTTTCCATCAGCGGTATTCTCAACGGAACGACGAACTTCATTCTGACCAAGATGAAGAACGAGGGCGCGGAATTTGCCGACGTTCTCCGTTTGGCACAGCAAAAGGGCTATGCGGAAGCCGATCCGACTGCTGACGTCGAAGGGCTTGACGCAGCGAGAAAGATCGTCATTCTGGCGGCGCTCGCCTTTGGAACGCTCCTGGATCCGAATCAAATCCCCACCGTGGGAATCACAAGGATCACGAAGGCGCATACCGAGGCGGCGGACAAGCTCGGCTGTGCCGTAAAGCTCATCGGTCACACCGAGAAGATCGACGGCAAGATCTTTGCGCACGTCTCCCCCTACTTCGTTCCCGCGGAGAATCCCATTTCTCACGTCGATGACGTTTACAACGGGATTTTGGTGGACGCCAACATGCTCGGTCGCGCGCTCTTCTACGGTGCGGGTGCGGGCAAGCTCCCCACCGCAAGCGCAGTCGTCGCGGACATCCTTGACGTTCTTTCCCACCGCCGCAACGAGCGCAAGCTCCCCAAGTCGGCTCGTAGCCATGTCGTT
>JAZSMX010000057.1:0-3214 GCA_045536125.1 Eubacteriales bacterium
TGAATTGATGGGGCAATTGCAGAAGGAGCTCGGCATGGCGATCATCATGATCACGCACGACCTCGGTGTCGTGGCGCAGATGTGCGACGAGATCGTCGTTATGTATGCGGGTTCGATCTGCGAGCAGGGAACTGCCGACGAGATCTTCTACAATCCCTCGCACGAGTACACCAAGGGACTGTTGCGCTCCATTCCGACCTTGGAATCCGACAAGGAGCGTCTTGAGCCCATCACGGGAACTCCCATTGACCTTTTGAACATGCCTGCGGGCTGTCCCTTCGCACCTCGCTGCAATGCGGCGATGAAGGTTTGTCTGACGCAGCGTGCTCCCCGTGAGGACATCAATGAAAATCACCGCGCGGCATGCTGGATGAACGTCAAGAAGCAATATGAGTCTTGTGTCGCGGACGGGAATGGGGAAGGAGGCGCGGATCATGAGTGAGATCGAAAAGAAGAGCTTGGATGAGACCGCCCCCTTGATTGAGGCGAGAGATCTCAAGCAATATTTCAATATCAATATGGGACTGTTCAAGTCCAAGCCGCTCAAGGCGGTGGACGGTGTGTCCTTCTATATCAACGCGGGAGAAACGTTGGGACTGGTCGGTGAATCGGGCTGCGGAAAAACGACGGTCGGAAGAACCCTTCTCAACCTCTACAAGCCCACGGCGGGCGAGATCCTTTATCGCGGAAAGCCCGTTGTCACCTCTGCGGACATTCACGAGTTCCGCAAAAAGGCGGCGATGGTGTTCCAGGATCCCTATTCCTCTCTCAACCCCCGTATGACGGTGGCTGACATCATTGCAGAGCCTCTGGACATTCACAAGATGTATTCCTCCCCCGAGGAGCGCCGTGAGAAGGTGCTGGAGCTGATGAACCACGTGGGACTGAACAGTGAGCACGCGTCGCGCTACGCGCACGAGTTCTCGGGCGGACAGCGTCAGAGAATCGGAATTGCGCGCGCTTTGGCAATCTCTCCCGATTTCATCGTGTGTGACGAGCCCGTTTCCGCGCTTGACGTTTCCATCCAGGCGCAGGTCATCAATATGTTTGCCGAATTGCAGGAGAAGATGGGACTTTCCTATCTCTTCATCGCGCACGATCTCTTGGTGGTGCGCCATATCAGCCACCGTATCGCGGTCATGTACCTCGGAAAAATGGTGGAAATGGCGGATGCGCGCGAGATCTACGATCATCCCCTGCATCCCTATTCCAAGGCACTCATCTCCGCCGTTCCGATCCCCGATCCCAAGATCGCGAGAGCGAACGAGCGCATTCCCTTGGGCGGTGATATTCCCAGTCCTCTCAATGCCCCCTCGGGCTGTCCCTTCCGCACACGCTGTCCCTATGCGACGGCGGCATGCGCCGAGGCGATGCCCGAATTCAAGGAGATCTCCCACGGACACTTCGTGGCGTGCCACAACGTGGATCGGATCAATTGAACGTAAAATCAAACAAAAAAATCGAAGCAACCGCGGTTGCTTTCGCCTCATGCTGATTGCATCAGCATGAAACCCTCTCTGTTCATAATGCCTTGCGGGAAGGACGGTGCAATCCCTTCTCTCGGGCTGTGAAAAAATAAATCAAACTGAAAGGAAAAAAAGAGAAATGAAAAAGCTTTTATCTTTGATTCTTGTGCTTTGCATGCTCGCAGCCGTTATGGTTGGTTGTGCAGGCGGGAGTCGCGATGCTTTCCCCACTCTTACCTACCTTTACAACACCAGTGACAGCCACCAGGCGATCGGTGAGTATCTCCAGGGTGCTCTTGCGAACGTCGGCATCACCATGAATCTTGAAAACCAGGAATGGGCAACCTTCCTTGATACCCGTAAGGACGGTCAGTATTCCATCGCTCGTAACGGTTGGGTTGCTGACTACAACGATCCGATCTGCTTCCTTGATATGTGGACGTCCGCTTCCGGTAACAACGACGTTCAGTTCGGTAAGGGCGCACATGCAGAGCTCAAGATGTACAATCTTGACCTGACCAAGTGGGGCTACGACGTTAAGGTTGAGAACGGCACTTGGGCTGAGACCTATGACGTGCTGATCTCCACCATCAAGTCCTGCTCCGACGCTGAGAAGCGTTACGAGATGATGCACCTCGCTGAGGACATCCTCATGGAGACCGGTTGTATCACGCCTCTTTACTACTACACCGACCTTTATATGCTTGATGAGTCCGTAGAGGGCTTCTACTGCAACCCCTTGGGCTACAAGTACATGATGTACACCACGGTTGACGGCAAGAAGGACGTTTTGAACGTATGTCTCGCTTCCGAGCCCGACAGCTTGGATCCCGCTCTCAACTCCGCTGTAGACGGTGCGACCATGATCTCTCACCTCTTCTCCGGTCTTGCTAAGTGGGCAATGGGCGATGACGGCAAGCTCGTGATCGTTCCCGACTGCGCAACAGAGCTGCCCGCAGGCGTTGCAAACGAGGATGGCACCGTTACCTACACCTACAAGCTCAAGGACAACATGAAGTGGAGCAACGGAGAGTACCTCCTTGCAAAGGATTTCGTGGATTCCTGGAAGAGAGCTGCTTCCGACGAGCTCGCTGCTGACTACGGCTACATGTTCGAGGTCGTCAAGGGCTACGGCACCAAGGAGGGCATCGACGTCAAGGCTACCGATGATAAGACCATCGTTGTCACCCTTGCAACCGACGTTCCTTACTGGAATGAGCTTCTTGCGTTCCCGACCTACTTCCCGGTATACAAGGCTGCTGACCAGGCTGACGGTACTTGGGCAACCGAGCCGGACGATTACGTCTGCAACGGTCCTTACACCATCACCGAGTGGACTCACAAGAGCTTGATCACTCTTGAGAAGAACGCAAACTACCACGACGCTAAGTCCGTTACGATGAACAAGATCAACTGCTACCTCTCCGATGATGCAAACAACATGCTTGCAAACTTCAAGAAGGGTGACTGGCAGCTGATCGACGACGTTCCCACCGCAGAGATTGCAACCCTGAAGACCGAGTATCCGAAGGAATTCGTGATCGCAGGTCAGATCGGTACCTACTACGTCTGCTGGAACGTCAACGAGAGAATCCTTCCCGAGTCCAGCGAATTGACCGGTGTTGAGGCTGAAAAGGCTCAGGCTGAGATCCGCCGCGCTGTCGGACTTCTCTTCGACCGTAACTACATCGTTGAATCCGTTGCACAGGGCGGACAGCTTCCCGCTTCCTCCTTCGTTGCTATGGGTA
>JAZSMX010000146.1:0-39647 GCA_045536125.1 Eubacteriales bacterium
CCTCATCGAGGAGCCCAAGGCCGCCGCCATCGGCGCGGGATTGGACATCCGCTCCCCTGTGGGCAGTATGGTGGTCAATATCGGCGGCGGTGTCAGCGATATCGCGGTGCTCTCCATGGGCGGCGTGGTGGTCTCGGACTCCATCCGCATCGGCGGGGACAAGTTCGACGAGGCCATTCAGAGCTATATGCGCCGCCGTTACAACATTCTGATCGGCGAGCGCTCCGCCGAGGATATCAAGATCCGCATCGGCGACGTGTACGAGCACAAAAAGCCCGCCTATATGCGGGTCACGGGACGCTCTCTGTCCGAGGGCACGCCCCGCGAGGTGCTGATCAGCTCCAAGGAAATGATCGAGGCTCTGGCAGAGCCGGTGACGGCGATTTTGGACGCGGTCTGCTGGGTGATTGAAAACACACCTCCCGAACTGTTGGGGGATATTTTGAAAAACGGAATCGTGATGACGGGCGGCGGAAGCCTTCTGTACGGCTTTGATAAGCTGATCACCCGTGTGACGGGCATCAAAACAAGGGTCGCAAAGGATGCCGTTTCCTGTGTTGCGATCGGAACGGGAAAATCCTTGGATCACCTGGAATTGTTGCATGAGGGTGCGATCAATCTCTCGCGCGATAAACGAAGCAGAATGTAATTGAGAATACATACCCGTGGGGCGGTCGAAAGGCCGCCTTGCGCTGTCAAATGCTTGAAAGGAGAAGCTCTATGGAATACATCATTCATGACAGAGCCCCCGAAGCCCTGTTTCACTACTTTGAAGAAATCTGCGCCATTCCGCATCCCTCGTATCACGAGGAGCGCATTGCCGATTACCTGGAAGCGTTTGCGCGTGCGCGCGATTTGGAATGCTATCGCGATGAAAAGCACAACGTACTGATTAAGAAAGAGGCGTCGGTGGGATATGAGGATCGTCCTCCGATCCTTCTTCAGGGGCATACCGATATGGTGTGCGAGAAGAACGGTGACGTTTCTCATGATTTTATGAAGGATTCCTTAAAGCTTTTTCTGGACGGAAATCTGCTCGGCGCACGCGGAACGACACTTGGGGGAGACGATGGGATTGCCGTCGCGATCATGCTGACGGTTCTTGACGGAGGACTGACGGCGCATCCGCCCATTGAATGCTTGTTTACCGTTTCCGAGGAAGTGGGACTTGACGGTGCGATCTTTTTTGATTATAAAAAAATAAGCGCGCGCCGCATGATCAATCTGGACAGTGAGGATTTCGGTGTTATCACAGCGGGCTGCGCGGGCGGCTTGCATTCCGCTCTGACGCTGCCGTTTCAAAGAGAGGTCGCTAAAGGAGAAGGGCTTTGTATCTCGTTGCGCGGACTTTCGGGAGGGCATTCCGGTTGCGATATTCACCGCGGACGCGCAAACGCGAATAAGCTGATGGGACGCATCCTTGCAATCCTGGATCAATCGTTTGGTATTCGATTGCTTTCTATAGAGGGAGGCTCCAAGGATAATGCGATCCCGCGTGAATGCACGGCACGGGTGCTGGTTTCTTCCTTTGACAGCGCAAAAAAGCAGGTTGAGGAAGCAGCACGGGGGATTGCGTCGGAGTTGAGTGCGGAAGACTGCGATTTTTCTGTGGAATGCCTCCCCACCGAAGGGGATAAGGCGCTTTCACGTACGGATACCGCGCGCGTGATCGCTCTTCTTTGCGCGCTTCAAAACGGGGTGCTTTCGATGCACCGCGAGATTGAAGGCTTGGTGGAATACTCCAGAAATCTTGGCGTCATACGTACGGAGGAGGACAGGATCGCCTTTATCATTTCCTCTCGTTCCTCTATGGAATCGAGATTGGATGCCAGCGTGACCGAATTGAACGCACTTTCCGCAGCTCTCGGCTGCAATGTGTGCCACTCCGGGCGTTATCCCGGATGGGAATATGCTCCCGTGTCCAAGGTGCGCGAGCTTTATCTGAAAGCACTTCGTGAGGTGACGGGAAAGGAAGGAACGGTGGACGTGATTCACGCAGGGCTGGAATGCGGTGTGATTTACTCAAGAGTTCCCGATATGGATATGATCTCCGTAGGTCCTACCATGTACGACATCCATTCTCCCTCGGAGCGTTTGGATCTTCCCTCCGTGGAATTGTTCTGGAAAACGCTTGAACGTGTTATGAAGCTTTTATAAATATTGCCTTTCAAGACGTCTCCGATGGCATATGATTTTGCCATCGGAGATTTTTTTAAAAAATATATTGACAAATTGAAATTTTTGTGATATCATTTTAATATCATAGCATTGGGAGGTTATTATGGAAGAAAAGATTTTGAAAAATGCGAAAAACGGAATGGCAGTCTTGGTATTGACCGTTTTATTGTTGCTTGCCGCCTGTGTCGGTCTTGTGTTCGGTATTGTTTTTCTGGAGAGCGGAGCCTACGTGCTTGGCGGATGCCTCCTCGGAGCATCCTGCCTTGTCCTTTGCATCGGCTGGATTCCCTTGATCGGCTTACGGATTCTCAAGCCGCAGGAAGCATTGGTATTGACGCTGTTCGGAAAATATATCGGGACGCTCAAGGGAGAGGGCTTTTATGCGGTCAATCCCTTTTGCGGTGAGGTAAATCCCGCGGCGAACACAAAGCTCAATCAGAGCGGTGACGTCGCGACAAAACCGTCCGGCGGTATGAAGGGGATTGGCTTGGAGGGCGTTAGTGTGCCTCTTGTGAACAAGAAGATCTCCTTGAAGATCATGACACTTAACAACAACCGCCAGAAAATCAACGACTGTCTCGGAAACCCCGTTGAAATCGGCATTGCGGTGACGTGGAGAGTGGTGGATACGGCAAAGGCGGTCTTCAACGTGGACAACTACAAGGAATTTCTTTCCTTGCAGTGTGACAGCGCGCTTCGCAACGTGGTGCGTATTTATCCCTACGACGTCGCTCCCGACGTGGATACGACGGGAGACGGTATGGCGGACGACGGAAGCTTGCGCGGATCGAGCGAGATCGTAGCGGAGCGCATTCGCGGAGAAATCCAGGAGCGCGTGACGGAGGCAGGAATCGAAATCGTGGAAGCGAGAATCACCTATCTTGCGTACGCTCCCGAAATTGCCGCTGTCATGCTGCAGCGTCAGCAAGCATCCGCGATTATTGATGCCAAGAAAATGATCGTTGACGGAGCGGTCAGCATGGTCGAGATGGCATTGGAGCGTCTTTCCGAAAACAAGACTGTGGAGCTTGACGATGAGCGGCGCGCCGCAATGGCATCCAATCTTTTGGTGGTGCTTTGCGGAAACCGTGATGCACAGCCTGTAGTCAATTCGGGCAGCTTGTATTGAACGGTGACGTGATGAACGATTCTCAAAAAAAACAGGTGCCGTTGCGACTGTCCCCGAAGCTCTATGCCGCCATTGCGGCTTGGGCAGAGGATGACTTTCGTTCGGTCAACGGACAGATCGAATATCTTCTTTCCGAATGTGTCAGACAGAGAAAGAAGAACGGGAAATACGTATCTGACGAAATTGACGTTCCTCCGGAATTGGATATTCAATAAAAAGGCATGAAGAAAAAGCCGCGTTTCCGACTCCCCACCCCACAAAAGACGTGGAAGAGGTTGGAAACGCGGCTTCAATATGAACCTTTTCAGGTGACAAAATTCTTACCCGTGCCGTGTAAAAACGGAACGGCTTTTTGAAAGAGAATCACGTGGCTTCAACAAAATTCCACGACACAATCTCAAAAATGCCCTTCGTTTCGCTTTCAATCACCTCAAGCTCGACAACGTCTCCCTCGCGAACGAGCAGAATGGATTCGTCATTGGAAAGGGACGCGCGGAACAGGCGATTGTTGCCGTCCTCGTCGGGAGCCCCGATATACAGATAGCTTTCGGCACTGATCGTGACGATCCGGATCTTGTCAACCGTAACGGAGAGTGTGACCGTGGAGGTCTCGGGGATGTCCTCGACCTCTTCCCGGAGCAGTCCTTCCTCTCGCAGAAGCTTTTCATAGGCTTCCATTGCTTTTTCCTGGGTTGTTCCCGTTGCGACGATGCTGTACTTTTCAACGTTGACGAGCGCATACAGCTTTACAAGTCCGCCTACGTCCTTCAAGGTCATGATATACGTAGGCTGTCCCGACGCATTGATCAGTGCCGGGAAGGAGGCGGTATATTCCTTTTCCTGTACCTCGCCCTCGGCGGCTGCCATGGCGGAATGCTCTTCGGCACCGATGACGGGATAGAACTTATATTCGCCCGTACGCGCGTTTGTCATGATAAATCCGATGTTGCTCTTGTCGCTGTTGACCGAGGTAACACCCGTATAGTACCAAACGTCATCTCCTCGGATCACGTATCCGAAATCGTCAGTCGTGACCTTACAGTCCTTCTGCCCGATGATGCTGTTGATGAATCCGCCGGAATACATACCCTTCCAGTCGTATTTCTCGCAGGCGAGATAGCCGTTGTAGACCTCGTCGATCCATGCGGGGGTTTCGTCAAGAGAATACAAGGTCGATTCGCCCGTGGCGGGATCGAAGATGATCACCTCGTTGACGTCCTCCGCTCCAAACATGGAAACCTTGGGCAAATAGCAGGGAACAATAAACACGGCATTTCCCGAATCGTCGATTTCGAAGCTCGGAGTGCCGAGGATCTTTGTCGGATAGTCGAATCTGAGTTTTCTGGCAAGATCGTCGCCGAGATAACCGCTCTCAACGAACTTGAGCGGATTCTCAAGCTCAACGTATTTTGCGGTGTTATCCACAGGATCGACCAAAACGTAACCCGGAATTCCCGCGCCTCTGTTTCCGATCCATTTAAAGAAGCCCGCGTATTCAAGATTGGAAACCTTCTTGGGCGTTCCCATATAATTGATTTGCGAGTATTCCTCGGAGATCTCATACTGGGAGACCACATGCGAAAGAGAACCCAGCGTACGGCTTCCGATGATTTTGGCGGTGTCGGTGTCCATCAGCGCAATGTGCGTTACCTTATCCGTCTCGGGCATATCGGAAACAAAATCCGCTTCGGTGACGTCGATGACGTTTGCGTAAGCATTTGCGTTGAAGACCTCCAAGGAAGCAATACTTCCGATTGCCACCACAAGGATCGGCACCAACGGAATGATTAAGGGAAAATGAAATTTCTTTTTCGTTTCCTTTTGAGTGTTCTGCTGCTCTGTTTTTTTCTTCCACGCTCCAAACCCCTTCTTGGTGGAACCATGCTGCAAGGCACCCTTGAGCGCGTCGGAGTTCAAAAGGTAATGCGGGGCAATTCCGAGAAGCGCGATCCATGCGGCAAACAGCCAGAAATCGACACTTTGCAGGTGGAATGCGGGAAGTGTGAAATAATAGGTCAAAAATCCCACAAGTGCCATGGCGAGATACAACACAACGTAATATATTTTCTTTTTCTTTTCCATGATAGACCTCCTCAAATTCTTTCGTTTTTAATCGGTACTCCGTCAAGTACTGCGTCTGTCAGATGTTCCCCTCGGTAGACCAGCTTAAGTGAGAAGAACGGTGCATTGCCTTCAAGAAGCTTCAAAAAAATACGGTCGCCTTCCCACATGGGAAGGGAAAGCAGCTGCTTTTTGTCGATCCAGGCAAGCTCGCCCTCGTCGCACTCCCTTTGTGTCCCCGTCCAATCCGTGCAGGTGAACAAATGCATGTATTCGGTGGGGTAAACGTCTGATACGAAGGTCACGATTCCACGGTAGCGAAAGGCGGTGACCGTCAGTCCCGTTTCCTCTGACACCTCACGCTTCATGCAGTCCTCCGGGCTTTCCCCGTCCTCAAATTTTCCACCGATTCCGATCCATTTGTCACGGTTTTCATCATGCTCTTTTTTTGTGCGGTGGAGCATCAGATACTGCTCATCCTTTTCAAGGTAGCAAAGCGTAGTCATTTTCATTGCGGCTTCTCCGCGGCAAGCTTGCCCTCCATAAGGAATGCCGCCTCCATATCCGCACAGCAGGTCGCGTACGCCAAGGGGAACATTTCAAGCGCGCGTCCGACGTTGCCTGTATCCTCCGTACCCGAAAAGCCCATATGATACCGAATGGCAAATGCCTCGTCCCGCGTCAGACGCATATAGGCGGAGACGATGTATACGGATTTTTCCCCATGTCCGTAGGGAAGGGTATCCTCAATGGTATAGTAGGGGGCACTGACCCATTTTCCCGTTTCGTCCTTGACGTTTCTATAGGAGGTTTTGTAGAAATTCACCTTGCATACGTCGTGCAGAAGCGCGGCGATGGCGATGCTTTCGTCAGAGTATTCAATGCCGTAAACCTCCTTCATGCGAGGACGTGCGAGAATGTCGCAAAGGCAATCGTAGACGTTGAGGCTGTGTTCAAGGAGACCGCCCTCAAAAGCTCCGTGATAACGGGTGGATGCAGGAGCGGTGAAAAAGTCGCTTCCGTTCAAAAGGAATTCTAAAAGCTTATCAGCACCCTCGCGTGTGATTTTTTCTTTATAAATTTGTAAAAAGCGTTCTTGGTTTGTCATGGCAGAAGCCGTCCTTTCCTGTTCATCATAAATATTTTACCACGGAACGGAAAAAAAGTAAATAGTGTTTTATCTTTTTTGTAAAAATGCATCTGTACACACTTTGGAAATAAAATTGTGTTAAAATGAGGATGATAAAGACAACCAAGAAAGGCCAACCGATATGAGAAAAACAAAAATTGTATGTACTCTGGGACCTGCGTGTCTTAAGGAGGAGATTCTTGAGGAGATGTTGAAAAACGGCATGAACGTTGCGCGCTTCAATTTTTCTCACGGAACACACGAATATCACAAGGATGCCATCGCCCTCTTTCGCCGTGTCAGAGATCGCATGCAGCTTCCTGCGGCGGTGCTGTTGGATACCAAAGGACCGGAGATCAGAATCGGGGACTTTGAAAACAAGAGCGTAACGCTGTGTGAGGGGGATGAATTTACCTTTACAACCGAGGAGTGTGTGGGAGACGTGCATCACGTGTCGATTTCCTATCCCGATCTTCCAAGACAGCTTTATGCCGGAGTGCGTATTCTTCTGGACGACGGACGGGTTGCCATGACGGTGCTTTCGGCAGACGAAACCGAGATTTGCTGCCGTGTGGTTGAGGGTGGAGTTCTTTCCAATCACAAGAGCATGAACATCCCCAACTTTCATATTGATATGCCGTATATCAGCCAAAAAGACGAGGAGGATCTGATTTTCGGAATTGAGCAGGACGTGGATTTTGTCGCTGCCTCCTTTGTCAGAAGTGCCGCTGACGTAATCCTTCTTCGCAAATTCCTCGATTATCACGGCGGACACAATATCAAGATCATTTCAAAAATCGAAAACATTGAGGGAGTCAACAATTTTGATGAGATTCTGAAGCACAGCGACGGGATCATGGTGGCACGCGGTGACATGGGTGTTGAGGTAGCGTTTGAACGCTTGCCGGGACTTCAGAAGCGATTCATCCGTAAGTGCTATCAATCCGGTAAAATGGTCATTACCGCAACGCAGATGCTGGAATCCATGGTGCATTCCTTCACTCCAACGCGCGCGGAGATCACCGACGTGGCGAACGCAGTCTTTGACGGCACCTCTGCCGTGATGCTTTCGGGAGAAACTGCCGCGGGAGATCATCCCGCATTGGTGGTCAAGGTCATGGCGCAGATCGCGGAGCAGGCAGAGACCGATGCCGTGGAAATGGAGACCTATCAGGGAATCAAGTACGAGTCGGACGTTGCGGATATCACCAACGCGATCTGCGATGCCGCGGCGACTACCGCGCGCGACGTGCATGCAAAGGTGATCATTGCAGTGACAAAATCGGGGCTGACCGCTCGTCGCGTTTCCAAGTTTCGTCCCGTTCCCATGATCGTGGCGGCAACCCCCGAGCGCAAGACCTATCATCAGCTCAGTCTTTCCTGGGGTGTCGTTCCCGTGCTTGCCCTGAATCAGCACAGCACGGACGATCTCTTCATCCATGCCATTGACTGTGCAAAGCAGATCGATATTGTTTCTCGCGGTGATCAGGCGGTCATTACCGCGGGCGTGCCCTTGAATCTTGAGGGAACGACCAACCTTTTGAAGGTGCAGACCGTGAACTGAATGTAAAGGGACTGTCCGTAAAAAAGCGGTCCCGACCTCATTCCCCAAAAGGAGCGGGGACGGTCGGGAGCGCGGCTTTTTCACATTGGCTCAAAGCCTTTAATTTTAAATGGATTTTTCGATGATGCGGTTGACCGCTTCACGCATACGAAGAACGGTTTTGGCATCCTTTGCGCAACAGTCAAAGCGGATTTCGTTCTTGAAGATTTCTTCAAGCGTTGCGACAAGAGCTTCCTTACCGCAAATCTTTTCTGCCAGCTTCATTGCCGCAAGATCCTGTAATGCTTCCGTGAAGGAAAGAATACGGATGGATTCCAGGGCGGTGCCGTCCTGAGCGGGATACACGGAGTGTGTGTCGCCTGCGGAAACCCAAAATTCACCGCTCAGCTCCAGGTAGGGATCGATCTGATCGATGGAGTAAAGGTTATTGTAGTGATTGTACCCCCAATGCAAAAATCCCGCGATGCCGTACTTGTAAAATTGCGCACCGATGCAACGGGTACGCCACAGCGGCATTGCGATAAAGCGGTTGGAAACATCCTGCCTCTGGGAGCAGCAATAATAGGTCCAAAGCCCCGGTACGTTGGCTTCGATAAAGGGAGCGATGTGATTGTTTGCGGGGATGGGGGTTTCCACGATGCCTTTTTGCCAGAATTCGAAATTGGAAAGCGCGTCCATGATGGTGTAACCCTCAAGGAGGGGAGCTACGATCTGCTTTGCGGCACGGTAGGACTCCAGCTGAAGCTCGTTCGGCTCATCGGATATGTGGAAGAAGCAGTCCTTGTCTCTCCCTTTTTTCTTCATGTGCGCGAGAAATGCGGGGATGAAGCTTTGGAGATAGTGCTTGTACTCCTCGCCCGTAGCTTCCGTTTCCCAACCGAAAATCTTTTTGTAAACGCCGTCCACCGTTGCCATGATCTTGGGCGCGTGCTCCGCACCCCACTGAGTGAAGAAGTGAGCGATTTCAAAATACTTGATGCCGATGCGGTCGCACATATCGATCCAACGGTCAAGGCGGTCGAATCCAAAGGTGTACGTTCCGTTTTCGAGTGTGACGTCCACAAGCTGTACGGTCAGACGCTCACCGCCGACCTCCGTATCGAGGGGCGGGGTGTGGACGGGCGTCAAGAGCAGATTGATACCGTTTTTGACAGCGGTGCGCGCAAAGCTTTCGATAATGCTCCAATGCTTTTCCGACCATACCTCGCAATTGTAATAATTGGCAAGACAGTCACAGTGGAACCATTGCGTGAAAATCAAGTCGCTTTCGGGAAGGCTTGCATCAATGATCGATGCTGTGAAGCTCTCCTTGGATCTCTGACATCCGTTTTCGTCTGTCAGAGTGATTGTAAGTGTATGGTTGCCTGCCGGAAGTGCTTCGCCCGGCTCAATGTCGATCCAGAGCGAACGAGTAAATCCTCTTTGCGCGGTGACAGAACCGTGATAGTGCATAGGGATCAGCACGTCGGGATAGATGCCGGGGGTGTCGCGAAGATAGTTATCGTCGGGAGCAGGACCGCAAGTTGGCATGGTGACGGGAACAAGACCGACCGTGCGCGCGCATACGTACGGGGAAAGATCCCCCTCAAAGGAGACCTTGAGACGGGTGGCATAGTTGGGCTCGTTCTCATCCGCAGTGTAAAGCAGCTGAATGGAGAGGCGCTCGTTTTTCAGCATAGAAAAGCTTTCAAACGATTCAAATTCATCAATGCTGTTATCAAGAAAGCATTTTTCAAGGGAGGATACGATTTTTGTTGAGATCATGGTCCGTTTCCTTTCTTTGACGTGTATTTCTCATTGGGTTCAGTATATCACAGAAAAAGTAGGGTTGCAAGCATTTTTTGAATTTGTAGCCAAAAACAAATCAAACGGGTACTTTTTTTGAAGTCCCGTTTGGTTTGTTTTACTCTTAAATGCCTGCCTTGAGTCGGTCCAGCATGATTTCTGCACTTTTGACGTTGGTTGCCAGAGGAATATTCTGAACGTCGCACAGGCGCAACAGTGCGGAAACGTCAGGCTCGTGAGGCTGTGCGGTCAGCGGATCGCGCAGGAAGAGGACAAGATCCAATTCTCCCTCTGCGATCATAGATCCGATCTGTTGATCTCCTCCCAGAGGTCCGCTTTTCATACGGGTGATTTTCAGCCCCGTTTCTCCCATGACGAGCGTTCCCGTCGTTCCCGTGGCATACAGCTCATGCGGTGCTAAGACGTCTTTGTATTTGATGGCAAGAGCGATCATGGCATCCTTTTTCTTATCGTGTGCGATCAGTGCAATTTTCATTTTAATTCTCCTTTTTTTGTGTGTTATGATGAGGGATACAGATGCGAAAGGAGGGAGTTGCACCCTTCTTCAATATCCCGATAGGCAATGTCAAAGCGGTCGGAATACCACGGGTCGGACACATCCGCGTTCCTTCCCGTATATTGCATCAGCTTGTGTATTTTTCGGTCGGGATCTCCTCCGAAAATGGCATGCATGCATCTCACGTTTCTTTCATCCATCCCGATGAAAAGATCGTAACGCTCGTAATCCGCGCGTGTCAACTGTACCGCGCGTTTTTCGGGATCGAGGTTGATTCCGTGCCGCTCCAGCTCCGCACGCGCGGGAGGGTAGATCGGGTTTCCGATGCCGTTTCGAATTTCTTCCGTGCTGGTGGCGCTTGACGCGACGGTAAAAGCAGCGGATACATGCCTTTTCTGCAGTAAATGCTTAAAGATCAGCTCTGCCATCGGCGAACGACAAATGTTTCCGTGGCAGACGAACATAATTCGGATCATACCTTTCCTCACTTAAACGCTTTTTTCTGAGGTGCTCATGCTTTTCGGAAGGAGTTTTTTGAGGATCCTTACCATGAAGAAGAGCGAAAGAGCAACGCTCACGATCTCCGCGATCGGGAAGGCAAGCCAAACCAGATTGACGTTCCCGGAAAGAGAGAGAAGAAAGGATACGGGAATCAGAACGATGAGCTGGCGCCCGATGCTGGTGATCAGACTGTAAATACTTTTTCCAAGTGCTTGACAAACGGAGGAAGTGACGATGCAGAAGCCCGCAAAAATAAAGCTGAGACTGATGGTTCGCAAAGCGACCTTTCCGATAGCAAGCATGCTTTCGTTGGCATTGAAAATTGAAAGAAGCTGTGTCGGGAACAGCTGGAAGACCAAAAATCCGAGCAACATATAGGCAACTGCGCTGATAGCGGCAAGACGGATCGTCTGCATCACGCGTTCGCGCTTTCGAGCGCCGTAGTTGTAGGCAATGATGGGAACCATGGCATTGTTGAGACCGAAGATCGGCATGAAAACAAAGCTTTGCAGCTTGAAATAAATGCCGAAGACGTTCATCGCACCGACACCGATGACATCAAAGCCTCCAAGCACCATATTCATACAGTAGGTCATGACAGAACCGATGGCTTGCATGAGAACGGAGGGGATGCCGATGACCAGAATATCCTTGAGAAGGCGGGCTTTGGGAAGAATTGCGGAAAATTTGAGCTTGATCTCTCTGTTGAAGGCGAGATTGAAAATGATGCCGAGTGCGCCCGAGACAAGCTGACCGATGACGGTTGCGATCGCCGCACCGCGAATGCCCATACCGAGTCCGAAGATCATGATCGGATCAAGAATGATATTCGTGATCGCTCCCGACATTTGCGTGATCATGCTGAGAACGGTTTTTCCGGTGGACTGGAGAAGGCGTTCGCAGGTAATTTCAATGAACACACCGATGCATCCTATGCAAACGATGGAAAGATAGTCCACTCCGTACTGTTGGATCAACGTGTCACTTCCCGACTGCGTGGAAACGTAGAAGGGGACGGCGAAGATTCCGATGAACAAAAAGAGAAGGTAACCGTAAAGGGTGAGGAAGAAGCCTTGTCCCGCGATCCGATTCGCTCTGTCAAAGTTTTTTTCGCCAAGCGCACGCGAGAGAAGCGCATTCATACCGACGGCAAGACCGACGGCAACCGCGATCATCAGATTCTGTATGGGAAAGGCGATGGTCAGGGCGGCTGTTCCTGCCACAGGATCGTACATGGCGACGAATACCGAGTCAATGATATTGTAAAGTGCTTGTACGAGCATGGAGATGATGATGGGGAGAGACATCGTAAAAAGAAGTCTTGGGATGGGAATAACTCCCATTTTATTTTCACTGCGGATTTCGGACACTGTTTCTAAGGATTCGCTCATTCGTGATTTCCATTCTTTTTTCTTTTGTTTTTTTTCTTTCAACATTTTATCATACTGTAGCGGTAACTGTCAATGCTTTTTTTCGTTTTGCCCCGTGTTTCCTCGAAAAAAAGAGAGAAACGCGAAATGTTTAGCATCAAAGGAGAGGGCGTCGCCCGAATACGTTGGTGACACCCTCTCTTGATGATTATTTTCTGTCGCTACGGCGCTTTGAAAGAAGCCAGTCGAATAGAGCATCCGTGGAAAAAGCGTTTTCCCAGATCCCGTGATCTCCCCCTGTGTAGTAGATGCAGTGAAGCTCTTTGGCACCGATTTCGGTCAACGTGTTGACCATCCGTTCTGTGCCGTCGGGGGGAACAACGCTGTCCATTTCCCCGTGAAAGGTGAAAATGGGAATGTCCTTGATACGGGAGGCATATCGGTAATCCGCACCGCCGCATACGGAAATTGCCGCGGCGAAGAGATCCGTATGGCGTACCAAAAGGTCCCAGGTTGCGTAAGCACCCATGGAGAGCCCCGTGGAATAGATTTGATCCGGATCAATGGGGTAGGATTTGGAAAGCTCATCGATGAGGCGAACCGTGGCGGCAAGCGGCCAGGATTCCGCGATTTTTTCGGTGGAATACTGAGTTTCTGTCCAAGCGGAAACATGGACCCACTTCTGATCCTCGGGACATTGTGGTGCTACCACGATGCAGTTGCGGACGGGAGATGCGGGATCCTTGAAAAACTGACCGATCGCATTCTTGAATTGCGCTTTGTTATCGTTGCCGCGCTCACCCGCGCCGTGGAAGAAAAGAATCAAAGGATAAGATTCCTTCTTCGGTTCATCGGCGGGAACGTAAATTCTGTAGGGAAGGGTATGTTCACCGTCAAAAAAGCTTCTTTCTTCAAACAGGGAGATAGGGGAGGGGGCAGCCTCTTTGCGGATGAAGGGAACTCTTGCAACCGTAGATTTCATGTCTGTACCTCCTGTTATTTGATCTCCAACATGGTTTCCACCAGACTGTAAGCGAAGAGATAATGAAGCTCTCGGATCGGATGATTGATATAGTTGGAGAGAAGCTCGGTGGTGTTGACACCTGCTTTATGCATTGCCTTCCACTTCGCGTAGCAGTCGCATACACGCACTTCGTTTGCGAGGGCGACCTTCTTGGCTTCTTCAAAATAACGGTCAAGGACGCCTTCGTTTTGGCGTTTTGCAGCTCCCTCCGCAATTTCCGTAAATCGGGGGTTGGTGAGGTGACAGCTGATCTGCGTATTCATCATATTCTCGGTCATAAAAATGCATTCCGCACCCGATTCCTTTACTTTTTTAAAGATTCCGTCAAGGGCGGTGAGGTATTTTTCAAGTCCCGCTTCCCTGTTGGCGCAGTCGTTCAAACCGTAGCTGACAACGACGAGATCGGGCTTGTAGGGAAGAATGTCGCGCTCCATGCGGGATAGACCGTTGGGAGCGTTGTCTCCGCTGATGCCGCAATTGACCACATTAATGTGAGATTTTGGGAAGAACATATGCAGAATTTCGCTGACACGGGTACTGTAGGCGTTTTTGTTATCGAAGACGGTATCGATCGCGCGTCCCGATTCGAAAAGCTCAAAGCAGCCTTGCGTAACGCTGTCTCCAAGGAATGCGATGGTTGCAGGACGTGCGCCGTAAAGGTCGTTTTGCTTCTTTGCAAGCAGTTCAATGAATTTCATGAGATTTCTCCCTTCAAAATCAGTTTTCGCGCTTTCCGAATACCGAGAAGCTGATGACACCGGGACGGGTAGTTCCCGTAGTCCCCAAAATGGTCAGTCTTGCAAAAGATCCCTTGACGGAGGGGAAGGTGCGGTAATCGGTGGAAAGGTCCGTCTCGTTCTCCGAAAGATCCAGTGCGGTTACCCAGTTCTCCCCGTCGTCGGAAAGCTCAATCTTATATTTGACAGCCCCCGGAAGGATTCCGTTTTTGTAATCGAGATCCGTATCGTGCCAGATCACACGGGAGGCGGATACGCGGTAGGAGGCGGCAAGCTTCACGGTGAGTTGCGGCATCGGGTCGGAAGCAAGGGGCTGCCACCACGTGTTCAGGTTTTGCTCCAGTGCGTAGAAGCTATCGCGCCCCTCTTCCATGCTGGAAGCCTTGACACGGGCGCGGAATTGGAAGGTCAGAGGCTGAAGATCGGTATCTCCCTCGAAAATTTCACCGGGGCCGTATTGAGGTGTGTCGGTGATCGCGGGACAGTAAAGCTCGCCCTCTTCATTGATGAGGATGCGGTCCATACCGATGCGTCGTTCAAAAGGATGGAAGGCACACATGCGCATGGTGTAAAACGCCCAGAGGGTGTTGTCGGGACCTTCGCAAACACATCCGTGCCCCGCACCGCTGACAATTCCGTGGATATGCTGTGTCAAAGGATTGTTCTTTTGATAGACAAAGCCCGAAAGAGGGCCTTCGTCGGAGTAATAAACGCCTTGCGCGTAGGTTTCAAACTGGGTTCCGTTTCCTGAATAGATCAGATAGTAGCGACCGTTTTTCTTGAGAATCCACTGTCCCTCGCACCAGCCCATTTCGCTATCCTGGTTTCTTGCACCGAAGCGCTCCCATTCGTGATCCGATTCGAATCCGAAAAGGAACTTCGGCTCGGTGATCAGGCGATTCGGTTGATCGGGATCAAGCTCTGCTCCCATCGTTCCGATGACGGTTTTCCCTTTTCCGTTCTTCGTAAAATCTGCCCAATAGAGATAAATTCTGCCGTCGTCGTCCTTGAAAAGGGCGGGATCGAGAACGGTGAATTCCGTTCCGTTGGGACGGATCAGCTTTCCGACCTCATGAAAAGGTCCGCGAGGAGAGTCTGCCACAAACATGGGACGGGAGTGAACCGCCAACCATACTTTTCCGTTATGTACCATAGGGGCGGGGCTGTATCCGGGGGCGGCGTAGGGAGTGCAGGGAATGCTCTTCCAGTTGACGAAATCCTCGGATTCCCAAAGGATGCCATAGCTGGGATAGAGATACCATTTTCCCTCAAAATAGAGCACCGAGGGATCGGAGATGGAGCGATAGTCTCTTTGCTTCTCCTCGGTAAAATCCATATCGTGATCTCCGTCCTTTCCGCGAGGAAGGTTGGGGATGGAGAGGGGATTACAGTAGGTTCTGTAGTCGCAAAGCTCGCTTGAAGGATGCTCCGCACGTTCAAGATCGCGGATGTGCCGTACAAGATATTCGCCGTAAATGCGATGCCCTTCTACGTTCGGGTGAACGCCGTCGCGAAGGTAAAGGGCACGGTGCTCCTTGGAGTAGGGATTTATCGGGACGCCGAAGCCGTCGATGACGGAAAATCCAAACTCCTTGGCGCGCAGCTTGATGGCATCACTGTAGTCGGACATACGAAGTCCTTCCTTGTTGACGTCGATGTCCGATGCGCGGATGGGGGTGACAACGTAAATTTTGGCATGAGGATAGCGCTCCGAAAGCCCCGCGTAAAGAACGTACAGAGCTCCGAAAAAGGAGATGTCTTCTCGATCTTCGGGGGTTCCCATGGGAACAGAGCCTCTGAAATCGTTCGATCCCGCCGCAACGATGACAACGTCCGCATCCGCGTCCATGTTTTGATAACGAAGCGTCATTGCATGCTCACGCATAACGGGAGCGAGTGCGCTGACGGACGTTCCGTTCATTCCGTAATTTACAAGAGTGTCAAAGCCAAGTGCTTCCTTGACGTATTCCGAAAAGCAGGGTGATGCAATCGAATTGGGGGAACGGTCTGTCGGGGACATATAAGTCCCTTTGGTGATGGAATCACCGAGAGTGATCAGCTTCATGGTATTCTTCCTTTCCTGAAAAGATTTGCTTGAAAGGCCGTACTATTTCATTATACATTATCCTTCCAACTTTTTCAAGACAAAAAACGTCGTAATTTTTCAAAAATATTCCTCTTTTGTATATTTTGGCGATGATCGGCCAAGGAAAGGTGTGTGAAGTCTGTCAAAGCGACGATTTTGAAAAATAAGGGAATGGGTACTTGAGAATTCGCCCAAGAAGTAGTAAAATATTATACAGTACACTTTTTGAAGAAAGGCATTTTTATGAAGACGTTTGAACCGAAGCTGATTTCCTCTCTTAAAACCTATTCGGGCAAGCAGCTCGTTTCCGATCTCGTCGCGGGTGTCATTGTTGCGATCATTGCGCTTCCGCTCTCCATTGCGTTGGCGATCGCGTCGGGCGTCAAACCCGAAAACGGATTGATCACCGCCATTGTTGCAGGCTTTGTTATCGCGCTACTCGGAGGTAGCCGCGTCAACATTTCAGGACCGACTGCCGCGTTTGCCACCATCGTTGCGGGCATTGTTGCAACGAACGGCTTTGGCGGTCTCGTGATCGCTACGCTGATGGCGGGTGTGATTCTGATCCTGATGGGACTTTTAAGATTCGGCTCTCTGATCAAGTATATCCCTCATACCATCACCACGGGCTTTACGTCGGGAATCGCTTTGACCATTGTGATCGGTCAGATCAAGGATTTTATGGGGCTTGATTTTGCGGGGAAATCTCCGATTGAAGCTCCCGAAAAGCTGCTTTGCATTGCAGAGAGCATCACAACGGTCAATTGGTGGTCGATTCTTGTCGGCGGTATCGGACTTTTGATTCTGATCGTGTGGCCGAAGATCAGCAAAAAGATCCCCGGCTCCTTGATTGCCGTGATCGTGGGGACTCTTTTGGTGAAGCTGTTGGGAATGGACGGCGAGAGCTTCGGGGTTGCAACCATCGGGAGCTCCTTCGGTGAGCTTTCCGCAAAATTCTCCTTCCCCGATTTTGGCAGCGTTGATTTCAATACCGTGACTGCACTTCTTCCCTCCGCATTCACCATTGCCATTCTGGCAGCGATTGAATCTCTTCTTTCCTGCGTTGTGTCCGACGGCATGATCAAGGACCGCCACAATTCCAATACCGAGCTGATCGCGCAAGGTGCGGGAAACATCTGCTCTGCGATGCTTGGCGGTATCCCTGCAACGGGAGCGATTGCGCGTACTGCCGCCAACGTTAAAAACGGGGGCAGAAGTCCGATTGCGGGAATTGTGCACGCGCTTGTTCTTCTTTTGATCTTCCTTGTGCTGATGCCCTATGCCGCATGGATTCCCATGCCCATCATTGCGGCGATTCTCTTTATGGTTGCCTATAATATGTGCGAATGGAGAGAGTTTGTGCATATTTGTAAAAGCGCACCCAAGAGTGATATCCTTGTGCTGGTGGTGACCTTTGCACTCACGGTGATCTTTGATCTGGTGGTCGCCATTGCGGTTGGCCTCATCCTTGCTGTGGTGCTCTTTATGAAGCGCATGGGCGACGTGACGCACATCCGCTCTTGGAACGACGAGGCGTTTTTGGCATCTCACGACCATACGAAGCTTAAGGATATTCCGGACTGTACCGCCGTGTTTGAGATTGAAGGCCCGATGTTTTTTGCCGCAGCTGACAAATTTGTGGATCTTCCCTTGAAGGACGACGTGCGTGTGATGATCCTTCGCATGCGTGACGTACCTGCATTGGATGCCACGGCAATGCGGAATCTCTTTACAATTCTTGACACCTGCAAGGAAAGAGGAATCACGCTTCTGATTTCTCACCCCAACGAACAACCCTTGAAGGTGATGAAAAAGTCCGGCTTTTACAATGCTGTGGGAGCGGAATTCTTCCTTCCCAATATCGATGAAGCGCTCGCTTGCGCGGAGCGCATCGTCTACCCCGAGAAATCATAAATGAAAGAGCGATCGCTTTCGATGACAGTGCATTGGAAGCGATCGCTTTTCGGTTTTTTACAGAAACTCCCGTATATCGATGGCAAGCCGTTCTTCGAGGTTGATGAGACGCTTTGCGATATCTTTGGAAACCTCGTCGGCGGCTTTGTACTGATTGAGATATTTGTTGAGTGATTTGACTCCCATGTTACACCCGTCGGTCATCAGATCGGCAATGGTGTGATCGGATTCGTGCATGGCAAGCTTGATGCTTGTTTTCATCCACGACATGCTTTTTGCAATGGGATTCGGATCTTTTCCGTCATCCTTGTATTTTTCAAGGAGCTCCTGAATTTCGCTGTTCAGCTTTTCATGCTCGTCCTTGCAGTCAAGAAGATATTTTTTCAGCTTCGGTGATTTGACGTAATCCGCAACCTCTCGGATGGAAGACGTTCCCATTTTTACCCCGGCATCGCACTCGCGCAACAGCTTGACGGTATCCTGTTCGATCATGTTTCTGTACCTCCTGTTTTTTTCATAAAGTGTTTCCTTTTTGCAGCGCTTCTATACGCCGTGGCGGTTGCTTTTGAAAAAGAGTCTTGACAAACCCAAGTACGTATGCTATGATAATACACAAGGGGCGTTAGCGCAGCTGGGAGCGCACGACACTGGCAGTGTCGGGGTCACGGGTTCGAATCCCGTACGCTCCACCATAAAAGGGCGATGAAAAAGATATCGTCCGCAAATCCCTTGATTTTTCAAGGGATTTTTGCTTTTTAAGGGGCAGATTTTTATAGTTAGATTTTGTAGATGAAAAACAGGTATTTTTCGATACTGAATAGATTTGAACTCACGTGAGAACAAAATTACCCCCCAATCCCTACCCGAAAACAAAAAATTCAATAAGACATATTGAGTCGAGTGATAGAAATATCCTCGGCTTTTTTTATTTCAAAAAACAGGAGGAAAGAAAATGAATCTTACAAGAATTGAACAGGAAACCATCATTCTCTTTAACGAGGGAGAAAACGAAGCGGAAGTCTATACGCATAACGCAAAGCTAAAAAAGAAGCTCAAGGTAGCAATGGAAAAGCACCCCAACCTATACCGTCTAAAAGCAACGAACAAATATGGCGGTGTAACCTATGTTTTTCCGAAGAAATATCTAACGATTATATTCCGTGGGGATATTAGCGAGGAAGAACAGACCGCCCTTGCGAAGCGACTTGAGGTAGCAAGAGCCACACAAAACGCTGATGACATTCGGGCAAATTTGATAAATGGTCGCAGGGGCAAGGCAAACACCTAACCAAATCAATAACGAAACGGAAAACGCACAGAGGCTGTGCGTTTTTTAAGACCAAAACGGCACAAGAACGCCTCGGCAGAGGTAGTACACGAAAGGCAGAGAAAACGGCAAAATGAGGGCAAATTTCGGACGGTGTGAAAAGCACAGATAGAGAGCTGAAACTCTGATTTTCGCAGGGTCGAAAATTAAGCAGGTTAAAGCGTCTGGGTCGTAAACGCCCTGCCGCACCTCACGACAGACGGCAACGCCGACTGTTTTCAAGGGATTTCCGCACTTTTGCCTCTATTTTATTTGTGGGTCGGTAAACGACCTATGGAGTCGGTGCTATGGGTTAAAAATCAAAAAACGCCCACAACACAAAGAAAAAACCGTGGTCTTTGATGTGGGTTGTAAAGAATTACTCAAAATTTCATGCTTAACTGCCAAGGGTGTAATCTATCTGTGCGGTGGCAGGTGGTACCTGTCATCATGGTAGGAGAAAGTGAACTACCAACTTTAAGAGATTACAGCAGAAAAGAAGATATATAGTTTCTATCAAAAAGTTTTTAAAAAAAGCAAATACGGACGAGGCGAAAAGGTGTTGATGCAAATTCAATGCCTTTTTTCTTTCTGCCGTACACATAAAGAACAAGCCTTTTTCTGCTCGTAGGTGTAAAATATTATTATCAAAATTCGCCCACCAAAATCAACGTAAAGGAGAACAGCAATGAAATATCAAGAATGGCTCATCAATTGGCTTAATAATTATATTCAGCCGTCCTCAAAGCAAAGGACATACACACGGTACAGCGAGATCGTGAATCAACACATTATCCCGAAGCTCGGAGAGCTTGACCTCAACGAACTCACACCGTTCACGCTCCAATGCTTTGTGACGGAATTACTCAATAGCGGAAATCTAAAGACCGGCAAGGGGTTATCCCCGAACTCGGTGAACGCAATCATCACGGTGATGCAGAACTCACTAAAGACGGCATACGCACTCGGTTATATGAACGATTACACGGCAGATAAAATCAAGCGACCTAAAACGGGCGAAAAGAAGGTTGAGTGTTTTTCTTCTGCCGAGCAAAAGAAGATGGAACAGTATATCATGAGCAAGGACAAGCCGAAGCTGTTCGGGGTTTTCCTGTGCCTATATACAGGACTCCGAATAGGCGAATTGCTTGCGCTTGAATGGACAGACATTGACTTCGTAAAGGGCGAATTACGAGTGAATAAGACCTGCCATGACGGAAAGAATCAGGACGGCGTATTCGGGAGAATAACAGATATACCGAAAACACAATCCTCCATCCGAACAATCCCTCTCCCGAAACAGTTTATGCCTCTGCTCCGTGAAGCTAAAAAGAAAAGCCACTCGATATACATCGTATCGAATGGCGAAAAACCTATTTCAATCAGATCGTATCAACGCACCTTTGCTACGTTGCAGAAGAATCTCGACATACCGCATCGTGGCTTCCATTCTCTGCGCCACACCTTTGCAACGCGCGCCCTGGAATGCGGAATGGACGTGAAAACGCTGTCTGAGATACTCGGGCATAAGAATCCAACCGTAACACTTAACCGCTATGTTCACTCCCTCATGGAACACAAGAAGGAGATGATGAACAAGCTCGGCAAATTGCTGTAAAACATTATTCAGCATCTATTGTTATAATAGTGGGATTATTATATCACAAATATATGAATAAATCAAGAATTTAGGGGATATATCGCAAAGAAAACAAGCATTTATGCGGTTTGTAGGTGAATTTTTATGTACTTTTTGTACGCCTATTATAACAATAGGCGTACAATTTTCCTTTACGGAATTTCATCTATTAGCGAAGGACAAATACCAATATGCTTGGAGAAATATACCGTGTTTCCTTTATCGGTCATAGGAAAATTGACCGTTTTCGCTTTGTCGAAGAACAACTCGACAGGATAATAAGCGAACTACTACGCAAAAAAGAATATGTGGAATTTTATGTCGGGCGAAACGGAGATTTTGACACAATGGTTGCTTCTGCTGTCAAAAGAGGTCAGAAAGCGTATGGCACGGCAAACAGCAGCTTGATTTTGGTTATTCCGTATTCCGTCGCAAATATGGATTGCCTCGAAAAATTCTACGACGAAATATGGTATCCCGAAGAACTCTATGGGATACATCACAAAGCCGCCATCACCAAGAGAAACGAGTGGTTTGTGGAACACTCCGACCTTCTCGTGGCTTACGTGGAAAGAGATAACGGCGGTGCAGCTGTCTGCTTGAAAAAGGCAGAAAAGAAAGGGATAGAAATAAAAAATATCGCCCTTGAAGAAGATTAACTCTCTTTTTCAGGTGCGATTAAACAAACATCTATTAGTGTAATAGGCGTAAAAAATAGGTATTATATTATAACATATTTTTATAATAAAATCAAGATTTTGGGGGGATTTTATCAAGATTTGAATACAAAAAAGACATAAATATTTTTAATAGGTGAAAATCTCGTATTGAAATGTACGCCTATTACACTAATAGGTGTATTCAAAGGTAATGGATAGTATCATCTATAAAAACGAATCAATGCGGAAGCATTGCTTATATAAATTAAAACCAATGATTTAAGGAGAATCTTCATGAAAAAGAAAATTATTGCAGTTATCCTTTGTTTTCTAATGTTAACTTGCAGCATAGCTACTCTTTCTGCGTGTAACAATGATGAAACACCGCTGGATACGACACAAAATCAAGGAAGCACTACAGGTGGAGAGGACAATACCTCCACCGATAGTGGCACAAGTGACACGAACACTCCCGATAACAATCAGCCTTCAGATCCAAACACAGGAAATAATACAGGTGATAATGTTGGTGACGGCACAGGAGATAACATCGATAATCCCCCGGCGGATGATAATCCGAGCGACAATACCAATAAAACCGCAAGTGAAGGACTTGAGTTTATCTTAAGTGAAGATGGTAAGTATTATATTCTTTCGGGAATTGGTGTGTGTACTGATTCCAATGTGGTTATTCCCTCTACTTACGAAGAATTACCTGTTAAGGTAATAGACGAAGAAGCCTTTAGGGGGTGCGCTCAAGTAATCACTGTTTTAATACCAAACAGCGTTGTAGAAATCAAACAAGCAGCTTTTTATTCCTGTGTTAATTTAGAGAAAGTTGTACTTTCTGAAAATATTACGTCAATAGAGGGCTATACCTTTGAAGATTGTACTAAACTGGTTGATATTAAGTTGACGGAGAACATTACCACAATTGGGGAACGCGCTTTCACACAATGCACAAGCATTAAGGAGTTAAAAATACCTAATGCGGTTAATTTTATTGGCGATGGAGCATTTTCAGGTTGCTCTGCTTTGGAAACGATCTCTTTATCTACAGAAATAACGACCATTAGCGAATTGCTTTTTGCTGCGTGTAATTCTTTGAAAAACATTACAATTCCCGATAAGGTTACTATTATTGAAGATGAAGCCTTCTCATTTTGTTCGGATCTTACGGCTATAGTTTTACCGTCAAATTTGGAGAGTATTGGTGAATCAGCATTCATGGCGTGCCCCAAAATTAAAAAAATTGAACTTCCCGAAACACTTACTTCGATAGGCACTTATGCGTTTAATGGATGTGCAAGTCTTAAAGAGATAAATATACCCAAAAGTATTACAAGCATTGGATATGGCGTTTTTGCACTTTGTGGGTTTGATACATTCATTATTCCTGATCACATTGAGTCTGTCGGAACATACGCATTCTATCAAAATACAAATCTGGTAAGTATTACTATTCCTGAATCGGTAAATAGCATTGGTAATTACGCATTTCAATATTGTAGCAAGTTAATTGAGGTTGTCAATTACTCACCATTAGAAATAGAGGCAGGAAGCACGAGTTTAGGCTATATTGGTTATTATGCGCTCGAAGTTCACAATACATTGAGCAAAATAGTTAACAAAAATGGATGTTTATTTATAACGGTTGGTGATACGCATTACTTGGTTGGGTATACAGGCGATGAATCTAAGATCGTTTTGCCAGAAAAATATAACAATTCGCAATATAATATATATAACTATGCTTTTCGAGCAAATACAAAATTGGAAGAAATTAGGATTCCGGAATCTGTAAATGCAATCGGAGATGGAGCTTTTTCGGGATGCACAGAATTATGCAATATTCAAATAGACGGCACATCATTGTTGGGTATAAGTGGAACGGCTTTCTACAATACGAAATATTGGAACAATGAAAGCAATTGGGAAGATGGAGTGTTGTATATCGATGCTTACCTGTTGAGTGTCAATGAGGATTTTTCAAAATCTTGGTATGAAGTTAAGGCAGGAACTTACTTTATCGCAGACTATGCATTTTCCTACTGCAGCGTATTAACCAAACTTGTTTTACCCGACACGGTGAAAACTATAGGAAATAGCGCTTTTTACGGGTGTGACAATTTGATATCTGTATCACTTGGTGCAGGTGTGACCAGCATAGGTAATAATGCTTTTTATTCATGTTCTAAACTCCTCGAAGTAAGCAACGATTCAACTTTGGAGGTCACAATTGGAGATGATGCGTATGGATACATTGGATACTACGCAAAAAACATTTACAATTCAAATTCTGGGACAAGTAATATTACATTTGACTCGAATGGATTTGTGACATACGACGACGGCTCGGATGTGTTTTTAGTAGGTTACAATGGTGAAGAAAAGGACATTGTTATTCCGAATGAAGTTACAATCATATACGATTATGCTTTCTCAGATTGCATTGATATTGCGAGTGTCACCCTTGGAACCTCTGTAAAGCGCATAAATGAATACGCATTTTCTGGGTGCGACAATTTGGTATATTTTGTTGTTGGTGAAAATGTAACGTATATTGAAGATTATGCATTTGGATATGGTTGCGCTAAACTGATTGAGGTATTTAATAAATCTTCTTTGAATATTCAAGTAGGCTCTAAATATCAAGGGCGTATTGCTTGGTATGCCTCAAATGTATACACTTCTACAACTGGTGAGCAAAGACTTTACAAGGAAAATGATTTTTACATTTATAAAGATGATCTTAATGTTACCCTTATGGGTTATACAGGAACAAGCGAAAATTTAACCATACCCAATGGAGTAACTGACATTTTCCATGGAGCATTGAAATATAACGAAAAAATCAAAAGCATTGTTTTTCCATCGACAGTTGTTGCAATCGATTATTCCGCATTTTATTCTTGTAAAGATTTAGAAACTATTACGTTTAGTGCAAACAGCAGCCTTCAATCCATTGGCGAATCGGCATTTGCATACTGCAGTTCACTAAAAGAAATAATTATTCCCGACAGGGTTACATTTATTGGAGAAGGGGCGTATGAACAATGTATATCAGCAACAAAAGTCGTAATTGGTCTTGATGTTCAGACAATTGAGGATGAAGCATTTTCAGGGTGTGTAAATGTTGAAACATTTATTTATAATGCAATCAACTGCGACAACTTAAATGGTGGAAGTGCAAGCTCGAAAAATAAAACGCTTGCGTATTTAGGAAATAAAACTAAAGGCGTTAAGGTAACAATTGGTAACCAAGTTCAAAGGATTCCGTCCTATTTGTTTTATCCTGGATATGATGTAATGCACAATATCACAAGTGTGGAATTTGAGGATAATAGTATTTGCACGGAAATTGGACGTTGGGCATTTATGGATAGCACAATTACAAAAATAGAGTTTCCTGCTACTCTTAAAGCTGTCGATAGCGGTGCCTTTTCCTCCTGCGTGAATTTAACTGAAGTTTACTTTGAGGGAACAATTGAAGATTGGTGTAATATAGATTTTTCCGATTGGACATCCAATCCTCTGTGTTATGGTTCTGGTACCGCATTGTATATTAATGGAGAAAAAATAACGAACCTTGTTATTCCGAATACAGTTACTGAAATTAAAGCATTCGCCTTTTATAATAATCAGGCCATAACAAGTATTACATTCTCAAATTCCCAAGTTGTAATCGGAGAGCGTGCATTCAGGGGTTGCAATGGTCTTGTAACCTTGATAATTCCCGATTCGATTTCCACCATTGGAGAAAGTGCTTTTGGATATTGTAGCAGATTAACAAATGTTGTCATCGGCAAGGGGGTAAAAACGATAGAAAGCTATGTGTTTACTAACTGTGATAAAATAAAAAATGTTTTTTATATGGGAAACGTAACAGATTGGAATTCAATTGAGAAAAACGCTTCTTCAAACAAAAACCTTACCCTCGCAGATAGATATTACTATTCGGAAAGTAAACCTGCTGATGAAGGAAACTATTGGCATTACATAAACGGCATCCCCACCATTTGGGGATGACCGTGATGGAGGTAGTAATGAAAAAAAATATTATAGTAATTTTGCTTTGTTTATTGTTTTCTTTATCTTTGATCTTTACGCTATCATCATGTGATAACGAATTGCCAAAAGACTCATCCAATACTCAAAGTTCTAACGCTGATGATAGTAGTACCTCGGACGATGCTTCTACGGAACAACCGCCTATAACTGATGATACAGAAGGAGAGGATTCTTCTGATGTTAACAACGAGAATGGCGATGTGCCTCCAGCTGACAGCGATAGCGAAAACAATGATGGGACAACAGATAATACACCCGATGACTCTCAAGAAAGTTCGGTTGAATTTAGTAAAGGACTTGAATACTCATTAAGCAATGATTCAACCTACTATATTCTCATAGGGATTGGTAGTTGTACAGATTCTGAAATAATTATTCCGCCAACATACCAAAGTTTACCTATCAAAGAGATAGCTTCATATGCTTTTAGTGATCAAAAAATAACGAGTTTAACAACATCAAAAAACATAACTACAATAGGTCGTTGTGCTTTCGACGGTTGCACCGAACTGAAAAAAATCACCCTCTCAAAAGATGTTTTTTCGATTGCTTTTAATGCTTTTTCGGATTGTGAAAAATTAGATACGATAATTGTAGATGCGGCAAATCCTTATTATACAGTTACGAACAATGTCTTGTTTACGAAGAAAGGGGCGGTTATTGAGGGCACGGAGCTTAAGGAAAAGATATTGGTAATGTACCCACTTGGCTCACTTAACACCTCTTATACAATTCCAAGTGATGTTTCTTGGATTGCTCCATATGCTTTTGTTAACTGTGAAAAATTAGAGAGTATTGAGATACCTGACAACATTACACGTATTGGTGATTATGCTTTCTATGGTTGCTTGTCTCTTTACGACATATCGACAAGTAGTTCAATACAATACATAGGTGAAGAAGCTTTTGATAACACAGGCTTTTATAACGATACCTTAAACTGGAGGAAAGGGTTGCTCTACGTTGGCAATTATCTTGTAGCAGTTAACTCCTCTCAAGTATCGGAATCCTGTGCAATAAAAGATGGAACACTTGTCATTTCGGACAATGCTTTTGAAGGTTGTACAAAAATTTCCTCATTGTCGCTACCTTCGTCCTTGAAATACATAGGTGTTAGCGCATTTGATGATTGTGATAGTTTAACAAGCATTAGCATACCAAACAATGTTATAGAGATTGGTAATGGTGCTTTTTATGGTTGCGATAATCTGAGAGAAATTAATATCGGCGCAGCTGTTAAAATAATTGGAAATTCGAGTTTTAGTGGATGCAACGAATTAAGACAATGCGTAATTCCCAATATGGTTGAGGAAATAGGCGACTCCGTATTTGATGGTTGTGACAATTTGTTGAGTGTAACCATTGGAAACTCGGTGAAAGTTATTGGCGAAGATGTATTTGCTGATTGCCCTAAGTTGATAGAATTGTGTAATAATTCAACTATGGATATGACAAAATTGGTAATGACTTCTTGGTGGGGGGATACAACCTATTACATGGATGTGTCGGACATATACGTTAGAAGTGGAGAAAGTCATATTCAGTTTAACGCAAATGGATTTGTTACATATTCTTTGGATAGCGATGTTTTACTCCTTGACTACATGGGATCTGAATCCGAAATACAAATCCCCGATAATGTCACAGAGATCGCGCCCTATGCATTTTATTACAATACTACAATAACCGATGTTTCGTTCTCAAGCAGCGTAAAAACAATAGGCAATAATGCGTTTAACGGTTGCTCTGGATTAGAGAGTTTATTCATTCCCGAATCTATAGACACCATTGGCGATGATGCATTTTACAATTGTTCTGCGCTTGCAAGTATATCATTTGAGGGAGATTTCGCATTTGATGGCAATCCCTTCTATAACACAGCTTATTATCAGAACGAAGAAAACTGGGATGGCGGCTTGTTTTATATTGGCACTACATTGATAGATGCTAAAACAGGTCAAACATCATTTGTTATAAAGGATGGTACAACAGCAATTGCCGATCATGCTTTTAACAGCACTTCGGTGGAAACTGTTACTATTCCTTCGTCTGTCACCTCAATAGGAGATTACGCTTTTGGATATTGCGAAAGCCTAATTTCTATAACTATTCCCGATTCCGTAATAACAATTGGAGAATACGCATTTGTTGATTGTGAAAGTTTGAAAACCGTTACACTTGGAAAAGGAGTAAGATACATAGGACAATATGCTTTCCGTATTTGGGGAAGTAACGTATTAAAAAAAGTATACATAGAGGATGTTGAATCGTGGTGTAAAATAAAATTTGAAAATCTCGAATCAAATCCGCTTAACAAAAAAGCAAAACTTTATATTGACGATACATCAGTATCAAAACTAAAAATTCCCAATACCATTACTAAAGTAAATGAATATGCGTTTTACGGGTTGGATTGTTTAAGCGTATATTTGCCCGATACAGTTACCTATATTGGAGAAGATGCATTTGGTGGCTATTGGAGTTTTGGCGGTAGTGTATATTATAGCGGAGATGTTGCCGATTGGTGTAATATCGTATTTGCTAATGAAACGGCAAATCCGTTAAGCGGTAGAGGTTATTTGCACATTTACAATCGATCCGATCCAATTTTTGAGCTTGAAATACCCGCCGAGGTAACAGAAATCAAGGACTATGCTTTTTACCATGCAGCAGGAATTATGAGCCTAAACTTTGAAGATGGAAGCGTTTGCTCTTCAATTGGTGATTATGCATTTTGGAACGCCTCCTCTTTACAAGTTATGCGTTTTGCACCATCTGTAAAAACGGTTGGCGCGTATGCGTTTGACAGTTGCTACGGCTTACAGTTTGCTAATTTTAATAGTGGGCTTGCCACAATAGGTGAATATGCATTTAACGATTGTAACGAATTAACAGAAGTAATGTGTGGTCAAGCATTGAGGAATGTCAACGAAAACGCTTTCTATGGTTGTATCGCTTTAGAAACCATCTACTATTACGGTGGAAAGACCAGTTGGGAAAAAGCAAATGTTGACGGCTCAAACGTAGAGTTAATGCTTACTCCTGTGTATTTCTATAGTGAAGAAAAACCTACTGATACAGGCAATTATTGGCATTACGTAGATAATAGCATCGCATTTTGGGGAACGGTAACACCTGGCGAAATTCCGCCTTACGTTGAACATCAAACTGAGCTTTACGCCGAATGGTTTGAAAAAGTCTTTGTAGAATCATCGGGTACATATTCCGAGATGCTCTATTCTGATCTCGCTCAAGATCAAGATTATTTAGATGCTATTACAAGATGGGAATGGCTACACATAGCGACGGAGCCTTCTCATCACATGGACAGCGGTATGATATCTAAAAAAGATATCTATAAACTGATAATCTACGATATGCTTGGCGGCTCAAGCAGCTACGAAGATCTTGCCAATCTTTATGACACGGTAGACGATGAAGCAACGAGCTATATGTACAAATTCTTAAGGAAGGTTTCATCAGCATCAATTGTAGAATTGGAGGATTTAGCAGATTACGATACATCAGATTATACCGAGCAATTTAAAGAAGTATTCGGTGGTATAGATAAACTGGATGATATCCTTAAACACTTTGATTGTCTATATGATGCAGTATATGCCTGCGCGCAGTATCAGGCTTTTGCCAATATGGATGAAGCATTTAAAAATGTGCTTACTGCAATATACAACGATACCGAAAATCCCACGGACTTAAGAAATGCAGCACTTGAATGTATTGAGTGCTATGAAGCCGGAGTGCAGAATGTTTTGACAATAATCGCAGATGCAACGATTCGTAACGAATTAAAAATGCTTATGGGCGAAATGATGGATGAAGTGTGGACGAGAGTGGTATATTCAATCCCCGGCGGTGCTGGTGTAATTATAATGGAAGGTGCAAGAGGAATTCGCGCACTTGGTGACGGTCTCTTTAACCTCGACGATAGAAATGAAGCCTTCTACCAACTTGAAGCAAACGTATTGCTTGAAAGAGCAATCCTCCGTATTCTCCCTGGATTGTATAATGCATATACGCAGACGTTTGATGAGTATGAAGCAACTACTTATATGAGAGCAATCGATATGTATAAGTGCGTAGCAATTTCGGGCTTTGATTATTGTATTCAATTATTAGAGGTTAAAGCGAGCGCGGTGGGAACGAGCAAGGAAGATAAAGAGGAATGCAATAGGCTCATCGATGAAATTGAAGCATTCAAAGCAACAAAACAAAGCAACTTCAAGAGGTTTGAAGAGTTGACATTACAACATTATCAAAGACTTTATTCAACGGTAAACGAGTAAAAAGGAGATGGATAAATGAAAAAACACAACAAATTACTTATGATCATTTTCTCTGCTCTCGTGCTTCTGTGCAGCTTGTTCACTCTCGCAGCTTGTAATGGAGATGACGAAAATAAAGATTGCACTCACGAATGGGGAGAATGGTCTGTTTCAACACCATCAACTTGTTCATCGCAAGGAACAAAAACGCGCAAATGCTTAAATTGTGAGGAAACTCAAACGGATATTGTTGCCATATCTGAGCATCAATATGATATGGACAATATCATTTGGGCGTGGAATGAGTTTGAGTCTGCAAGTGCAACACTTGTGTGCAAAAATGACTCTACTCATACAAAACAAGTAGCCACAACGATAACAAGTGAAATAACTACATCAGGAGATTGCTCTACCGATGCAGTTAAGACCTATACCGCCACTATCTCGGTTGACGGCGCAACTTACTCTACACAAAAGAATCAAACAATTGCATCCGATGGACATAATTATGATGTTGATAATATTGCGTGGGTATGGGTTGACTATGAAACCGTAACAGCCACCGTTACTTGTTTAAAAAACACAGAGCATCAAAGACAAATAACTGCTAATGTTACGGAAGAAATTACAACCCCTGCAACATGTACAACTGTCGGAACTTCAACATATACAGCGACAATAACGCTTAACGGAACGACCTATACGACAGCGAAAACACGCAGAATTGCTGCAACAGGTCATAATTACGATGTTGACAACATTGCTTGGTCGTGGAGTGACTATGACTCTGCGATAGCAACCGTAAGTTGCATTGACAACGAAAGCCACACAAGAAATATTACAGCATCCATCACGGAAAAGATAACAAAGGATGCTAATTGCGGTGAGGCGGGCGAAAAAATTTATACTGCATCAATTAAAATAGACGGCGAAACGTATACAAACGAAAAGAAAGAAATATTGCCTGCACTAGAACACGACTTTGATATTAGCACTCTCGCATGGCAATGGAATGGTTTTAGTGAGGCATCTGTTATTTTAATGTGTCAAAACGATCATAACCATCAGCAGAGCTTCAAGGCAACGATAACGAGTGAGATTGAAGATGAACCAAGCTGTACTGTGGGCGGTCTTAAACGCTATACTGCAACCATCGAGATCGATAATACACAATATAGTGACGAAAAAACCGAAACGCTGTCCGCAAATGGTCATACTTATAATGCGGATAATATCGTATGGACATGGACAGGACACGAAACGGCAGCCGCAATCGCCACTTGCATCGAAGATTGTGGACACAGCGAAAATTTAACTGCCGTGATTACCTCGGAGGTTACTACTCCCGTTTTATGTACTGTCAACGGCGAAAAAACTTATACGGCAACAATTGAGCTTGATGGAAATACATATACCAACAAAACAACCGAAGATATTGTAGCGCCTGGACACGATTGGAACGAGGGAGAAACCACTAAAGAGCCATCCGAGGAAGAAGATGGCATCATAACATATTCATGTTCAGGCTGTACTGAAACCTATACGGAGATCATACGTTCTGCCGGAAAAAATAATTGGAATACAGCTTTTGAGAATACTGCAAGCATGACAAATGTTACTGTAATCGCAAGCCTGTCTATGAAATATGGTGATGAAAGCATAATAGGTGAAGCAAAATGGCTTTTGGATGGGTACAAAATGTACATTTACTCCAAACAAATTGATGCTAACAATGCT
The DNA here is from genome assembly GCA_045536125.1 of Eubacteriales bacterium. Lineage (GTDB taxonomy): Bacteria > Bacillota > Clostridia > Oscillospirales > CAG-272 > UMGS1865. The sequence continues at coordinate 31,691 of JAZSMX010000146.1, forward strand.
GAAAACTATTATGAATATAGTGAGTATTATGCACAAGTTAATGGAGTGGATTACTGCTATTATTATGATGACGGCGAATGGTTTATGGAGGTGGACGAATGGGGCGTAGACTATTCTGTCGAATTCCTCTGTTCAACGGAATTTTTGACTCAATTGAAAAATTCTTTTGATAAATTCAACTATGATAAGGTAACCCACACATACAGTGCCCCCGATTTTGAAATTGTCTTAAGTGACACCTATTCAAACATTTCGTTAGTTATCGTTGACGGAATTGTTACACAGTTCAGTTATACAATGACAGATGATGATATGATAGAAACGGTGACTATGACATTCCAAGCCTATAACACAACCACCGTTACTCTTCCTCATATTCATGATTGGGATGATGGTGCGATTACTACAGAGCCTACTGAAACCGAAAGTGGAATTAAGACATATTCGTGCTCGGGCTGTTCGGAAACGAAAACAGAAATTGTTTATGCTCAAAGCCAAAGTAGTTGGAATTCCGCATTTGAAAAAGCGGAAACCACTACAAATGTTACAGTAAATATCAATGCCGTAATTGAAGATGACGATGAAACCATAGAAGCCTATGCGTTTTATCTGCTTGACAACTATAAACTTTATATGTTCAGCAGAACTCCTGCAAGCGGCGGTGGATATTACGTAGACGAATATTATTATACAAAAATCAACGGCATCAATTACGAGTTTGAAGAAGAATATTCAAATGGTGCTTGGGTTTGGGTAAAGACAGAATATTCCTACGATGACATTCCTTATGTTTTGGGTGGTCTCGTATTACCTTCAACTCTTTGGACAGAATTAAAGAATTCTTACGCAGAGTTTGAATATGATATAAACACCAATACATACTCGTCCGCAACCAAAACAATGGATCTTTACGGGGTGACAATTTCCAACATCTCGTTAGTTATTCAGAATGGCACGCTTGTTGGCTTTAATTACACAATGACCTACGAGGATGGTCGTGTTCAAAAACAAGAAGCGACCTACACGGATTATGGAACAACAATCGTTGAAATTCCGCATATCCATGAATGGTCTGAATGGACTATAACTGAGTCCGCTACTTGTACCGTTATGGGAAGCAAAACGAGAGAGTGTACTTGCGGAGAAAAGGAAACACAAACCATCCCTTACGCACATACCTATGGTGAAGATGGAATCTGCACAGGCTGTGGAGATAAAATTAGTGTTGGTCTCAAATACGAGCTTAATAGCGAAGGCGATGGATATATTGTAACAGGAATAGGAACGTGTGGCGATACTGAAATCGTTATTCCCAAGTATTATGAGAATCTCCCCGTTGTAGAAATAGATCATAATGCATTCCAGCATGAACCTGTCATTAGCATTGTCATGCCAGATACTATTGAGTACATAGGTTATTATGCTTTTTGGGGAACAAACATATCGACAATTCATATCCCTGCGGCGGTTTACTGGATTTGTCCCGGCGCTTTTGCGGAATGTCCAAATCTCATAAGTATTACAGTTGATGAAGATAATACCACATATACATCAATTGATGGAAATCTATATGAGATTTATTATGATGGTACTATGAAGATGGTAGCATATGCATCAGGAAAAACGGAAAAAACCTTTACAATTCCGAATAATGTAACAAGTATTTTTATGTATGCATTTAGATGCAATTACCTTGAAGAATTGTATATCGGTGCAGACGTGAAAGAGATTGACAGTTGGGCAATTACTTGGTGCAACAATCTTAAATTAGTTGCTATATCCGCAAGTGTAGAGTCGATAGAAGATGATTTCTTATACGCTTGTGATCAGATTTCGAGTATTACTGTTAGTGATACAAACGAGTTCTATAAGGTTGTTGATGGAGTTTTATTTACGAGGGATGAAAAGACTCTTGTACGTTATCCCTCTGCTGCAACTGCGTCTGAGTATGTTATACCGTCGAGTACAGAACGCATACAAGGCGGAGCATTTGCAGGTTGCTCAAGTCTAACAAAAGTCAAGTTGCCCGATAGTCTCCAATATATCGGTATGGATGCTTTTTCCTATAATCTTTATGAGCAGGATGGTAATTCGTATTATATTGGGAACTGGCTTGTTGATTCTGAATATGACGCAGAGGTCGTCACTATTAGAGAAGGAACAGTTGGTATAGCATCAGGGGCTGTGAATTATAACGGTGTGATTGTTTCAATTACTATTCCCGAAAGTGTTCGTTACATAAATGAATGCGCTTTTGCTGGTGATAATTTTGAAAGTATCATATTTGAAAAGACAACTGGATGGGTAGTTATAGATGATTATAATGAAACAGATACAGTTGAAGTTAATGTTAATGACACATCGTTAAATGTTACTTATTTCACAGATACTTATTTTGGAAACAATTGGATGAACACTAATTAGTAAACAGTAAAAACTAATTCTCCAAGGCTGTCGCAGGATAAAACTTGCGGCAGCCTTTTATTTTTCGGCAAAATCAACAAATAAAATATATATTCCCCTTACTTCTCTGACGATTAAGTAAGGGGCTTTTTTTATAGAAAACAAAAATTTTTTGAGAAATTTTCAATTTTCAGCATCACAGGGTGGTCACTTGTCTCAAAAAACTGCTTTTATATAAGTGAAGGGATAAAATTTTCTCCCATCAGGGTGTCCACCTCTACTTAAAAACGGCTTTTATAATAGTAAGGGATAATTTTTCAATTAGACCGTGTACTATTATGAAAAAAGCGGCTTTTATATAAGTGAGGGAGTAAATAAAAATTAAAATTGTTTTGCTCAACCCTTCCGATGAAGTCCCTTGAAAAGTGAGAGGCATCATCTGCAAGCCTCAAATGTTCCTTGACAACTGAATATCAGCGTACCTTTTACTTTCCTTTTGCTGTCCGAGAGGACGAGCCACAAGAGCGAACACCCGAACGAGCCGTTCGAGGTCTTCAGGACTCTGACCGAACGGTGCAATCCGTAACGAAGGCGATAACAGGCGAAAGGGATAATGATACTTATGTCCAGCCACAGGTCGAGCGTTGAAGCGTAGCAGAGCGTGATCCGTCGCAACCAATGGGGGCATCTGTGTGACATCCACACGGGGGTGAGAGTCCCATGAGTCCAAATGCATGGACGGAAGGTACGTTCCCTTTGCTTGGGGGCGTTGAGAACAAATACAAGCAGAAAAGAAATGATTGATACTGAAACGACAACAAGGCTATCGTTGCAATTAAACACCGATAGCCTTTTTATATATAAAAACAAAACCTTTTGTTTACATTCGGTGGTATTGCCACCCCTATTTTGTGCAAAAGGTAGAAAGTGAAAAACGGACGAAAAAGATACAGAAAAACGCTGGATAGTAACGAACTCTTGTGGTATTGTGTGTAGTGCCATGAGGCAATAAAACGGCAAGGAAAACCTTGCGAAAGGAGGAAAAATGCATATCACGGAAATAACCCCAAAGATACCCCAAAAGGCTGAAAAGATAAGGCTTGCGCCCTATTGCAGAGTATCAAGCGATTCCGCAGATCAGATACATTCCTTCGCTACGCAGATACGATATTACAGCGAGTATGAGAAAAAGAATCCCCAATATCAAATTGTAGACATCTATGCGGATGAAGGTATCACAGGCACGGAGATGGAAAAGCGTGACGAATTCAACCGTCTGCTACGAGATTGCATTCGTGGGAAGATAGACCGAATCATCACGAAGTCCGTCTCTCGCTTTGCAAGAAACACGGAAGAACTCATCGCCACTCTCCGTATGCTCAAGGAATATGGCGTAAGCGTTTACTTTGAAGAACAAGGCATCGACACTGAAAGGCTCAATATGGAAATGATAGTAACATTCCCCGGTATGGTAGCTCAACAAGAGAGCGAAACCATATCGGGGAATGTTCGTTGGGCTGTACAAAAGAAAATGCAAACGGGCGAATACGTTTGCTCTAATCCCCCATACGGATACGTTCTCGTAAATAAGCAATTAGAAATATACGGAGCCGAAGCAACCGTAGTACGTAGAATTTATAAGCTCTATCTGCAAGGGATGGGCGTACAGCAAATAGCAGCCCTACTCAATACGGAAAATATACCAAGGTCGGAACGTAAGGGCTACAAGACGTGGAACAGAAATGCTGTCCTTTATATTTTGAAAAACGAACGGTACATCGGAGATGCATTACTTGAGAAGAAATACACCACCGATTGCTTACCTTACAGGCAGAAAAAGAACAAGGGCGAGAAACCTCAATTTTACGTTGAAAATTACTGTCCCCCTATCATTAGCCGAGAAATATTCCAAGCGGTGCAGGATATGCTTAAATCAAAGCAAAAACCCCATAGCGGAAGGAAAGCGTATACGCTTACGCAAATAATGCGTTGTCCCGATTGTGGACGAGCTTTCCGCAGACAAGAAATTAGAGGAAAAGCATATTGGCTATGCGGTCAACTTGCATCCTCCGCAGGAAAATGCAAAAGCAGACGAATCCGAGAAGAAATGGCATATGACTCATTCACGACAATGGTCTACAAGTTGAAAGCAAACCGAGAATCCCTTCTCGAAAAGCTCATTCAAAGGCTTGAATACCTACAGAGCCGAACGAGCGAGAATATCAAGAGGATACAGCTGATCGATAAGGAAATAGCCGACTTGAGTGCCAAAAACCTCGTCGTAACGAGATTGCATACAAGCGGAGTCCTCGGCACGGCAGAATACACGATACAGACAGCGGAAATCGGCAATAAAATCACCGAACTACGAATAGAACGCCGAAAGAAGCTCCGAGGGGACGAAAGCGATATGCTCATCGATGCATTAAAAACGCTTAACGAAACCATCAAGGAGTACGAGCCGAACGGACAGTTTGACGAGAATTTATTTGAACAAATAATCGAGAAAATCATCGTAGACGATAATTCATGGTTAACTTTCCACTTAATCGGCGGGTTAATGCTGACAGAAGAAATCAAGGAAAAAGGACGGTGCAAGACGACATGAAAAAACGGAATATACTCTACGGCTACCAATGCATTGAGGGAATTATAAAATTACACCCACAGGAAATGGCGGTTGTAAAAGAAATCTTCAAAGCGTATACCGAGGGCAAATCCTTGCTTGAATTATCCAAATGGCTGAACGAACGGCAAATCGAGTATATACCCGGCGTTATCGGATGGAACAAATCGAGGATAATGCGGTTGGTTGATGATAAGCGATACTTGGGCGATGACAGATACCCTGCGTTAATTGACCAAGGCACATACGATACCGTCCAAGAGATGAGATACAACCGATGCGACCAAAAGAACGTGGATAGGCAGGCTGACATTTTCAAATTAAATATCCCTATAAAATGCCAGTTTTGCAATAGCATATTGAAACGCATTGTAGATAATCGATGGTCAACGCTTCCCAAATGGAGATGTCAAAATCCTAAATGCAAGCAATCCATCACAATAACAGACGAATCCCTGCTATCCGCAATCACGGAGGTGCTGAACACCGCCATAGCAAACCCCGAAATAATAAGTGTACCGGCAGAAAAAGAAATTGAGTCAAGCATAGAACTCCGAAAGCTTAACAACGAAATCGCGAGAGCCTTTGACAGCGTTCAAATTGACCGAAACGCAGTACGAGAGATGATGATACGCTACGCCTCGATGAAATACGCAGAGTTTGACTCGGCGGTATACAGGGCGCAACGCTTAAAAGACATATTCTCCACGAGCAAACCTCTAACAGCCTTCTCGGTTGAATTTTTACACAGCACAACCGACGAGATAATGCTATACACGGACGGCACGATAGGACTCATCCTCGAAAACGGACAAGAAATTAGAAAGGAGGTATATTATGCAGACACCCGTAGCTGAACAACCGAAGAAGGTAGTACGAATTATCGCTCCTACGGTTACACCGCAAGAACAGGCGAAAAACCTATACCGCCAATTGCGAGTGGTCGCCTACTGCCGAGTATCGACCAAACAAGAGGAACAGCTTAATAGCTATGAAACCCAAAAGAACTACTATACCGAGCGAATCAACGCAGAGCCGAATTGGACTCTCGTGGGAATTTTCGCAGACAAAGGCATCACAGGCACGAGCGTAAAAAACCGTGACGAATTCAATAAGATGATTAAACTCTGCAAGCGTGGCAAGGTTGACATGATCATCACCAAGTCAATCTCCCGATTTGCGAGAAACACCCTCGACTGCCTAAAGTACACCCGAATGCTGAAAGCCATCGGCGTTGACGTGTTCTTCGAGGAACAAGGCATTCACAGCACACAGCCTGGGGCTGAATTTTACATCACCATTTACGGTAGCATCGCACAGAGCGAATCCGAGAACATAAGCGCAAACGTGAAATTCGGCAAGGCACAGAGTGCGAGAGAAGGTAACGTGGCATTCCACTACAAAAACTTCCTCGGCTACCGCAAGGGTGAGGACGGCAAGCCCGAAATCGTCCCCGAAGAAGCTGAAACGGTACGCTTTATATACGAGAGTTTTCTCGCAGGCGACAGCATTGGCGGTATCAAGGTAAAGCTCGAAGAACGAGGAATTCTCTCGCCAAGCGGAAAGACTACGTGGAATCACTCCACGATAGTGTCCATATTGACCAACGAAAAATACACAGGCGATGCGATAATCAATAAAACCTTTATAGAGGATTGCATCTCCAAAAAGGTCAAGGTGAACAACGGCGAACGGCAGAAATTCTATGTGGAAAACAATCACCCTGCCATTATAGATAGGATGACGTTCGCAAGAGTGCAAGAGGAACTTGCAAGGAGAAACGGAAAACTCAAGGTCAAGCAGGTCGGAACAAAGACCGAGCAAGGCAAATACTCAAGCAAATTCGCATTGACCGAACTGCTCGTCTGCGGAGAGTGCAAAACCCCGTACCGTAGATGCACATGGACGATCAAAGGAAAGAAGAAAATCGTGTGGCGGTGCATCAACCGACTTGACTACGGCAAGAAATACTGCCATGAATCACCTACGGTAGAAGAAAGCGTACTGCACGAAGCCATTATGAACGCTATCTCAAGAATGGCTAAAGAAAATGCCGAACTCCTCAAGACCTTAAAGCTCCACATCGGGATGGGCTTGGATATGGGTGAGAGTGAGGACGAAAGCCTTGACATCCAAATCAAGATAGCCGAGATCGATGCGGAATTCAAGGCGATGCTGAATGCGGTGTCAAGCGATACGGTAGATACCTTTGACGAGCAACGAGTGAAAGAGCTTATGAATGAAAAAAGCAAGCTCCAACAACAGCTTGCACAGATAGCAGAAAGAAAGCAAAAGCGTGAAAATACGAAATCCCGACTCGATGAGATTTTCACGATACTCGACGGCTTAAGAAATCGCCCGATGGAATACGATGACCGACTCGTCCGTCAGATACTCGAATGCGTGGTGGTCGAATCCAAGGAACGCATCAAGGTGGTATTCGTCGGCGGTTTGGAAATCACTGAAACGCTTTACGAGAAGAAAACGCAAGCGGCAACAGAGCAACAAGATGAAACGCACAGCAGTTCAAATCCATACAAGAACGACGAAAAATATCTTTTTTGTCGCCCTTACACAAAGGGGCTGTCACATTAAGATAGCCTGAAAAAGAAAAAAGCGGATGTTCTTTACCGAAAGGTATTGAGCATCCGCTTGCTTTGTTGTATAATTAAATCGCCAAATCAAACTACACAGAAAGCGAGGTAATTATACAACAATGAGAGAAAAAATCAAGTAGTTTTGCCGTTAGATTTAGGAATTTGTATTCCCCGAGGGAGATTTTGTATCCAAAGTAGCCGAGATTTGCGAGGAATTGGACTACACAGAATTGTTCAATACCTATGTGCGGAAGTGGAGAAAGGTTAACCCCATCACACTGTTTGAGATATTGGTATTTGGGTATATGGAGCATTTGTACTCCGGAAGAGA
>JAZSMX010000088.1:0-16118 GCA_045536125.1 Eubacteriales bacterium
AGGTACTTTTCCTGCAGGGCGGCGCGTCCACCCAGTTTGCGGCAGTTCCCATGAACCTGATCAACCGCACCGGAAAAGCCGACTACGTGGTTTCGGGAAGTCGGATCGTAGCCATGTCGTTCTGTGAGCCAAGGAGTTGGTTTCAAGTGTTGTCTTCCTAAGACTGCTTGGCCTCCGACTTAGGTACTTTTCCTGCAGGGCGGCGCGTCCACCCAGTTTGCTGCCGTGCCCATGAACCTCATCCGCCGCACCGGTAAGGCAGACTACGCCGTGTCCGGTCAGTTCTCGGGCAAGGCTTTTAAGGAAGCGCAGAAGCTGGGCTACGACGTCAAGTGCATTGCCACCACCAAGGAGGACAACTTCGATCACGTTCCCACCATCACCCGCGATATGATCCGTCCCGATGCGGCATATCTGCACATCTGCTTCAATAACACCATTTACGGAACCAAGTATTCCTACATCCCCGACACAGGTGATATTCCCCTGGTTGCGGATATGTCCTCCTGCATCATCTCCGAGCCCGTTGACGTTTCCAAGTTCGGTGTGATCTACGCAGGCGCGCAGAAGAACATGGCTCCCGCAGGTATGACGCTTGTCATCGTCAGAGAGGATCTTCTCAATTACGCGGAAGAGACCATGCCCACGATGCTGGAGTGGAAGACCATGGCAGAGAACGATTCCATGTATAACACCCCTCCCTGCTACCCCATCTACGTTGCAAAGCTCGTATACGAGTGGATTCTTTCCCTTGGCGGCTTGGATGCAATGAAGGCACTCAACGAGAAGAAGGCAACCCTTCTTTACGATTACCTCGACTCTCAGGATTACTATATCGCTCCCGTAAAGAAGGACAGCCGTTCCATGATGAACGTCACCTTTGTCACTGGGGACGCGGATCTGGATAAGAAGTTCGCAAGCGAGGCTGCCAAGGCAGGTCTTAAGAACCTCAAGGGACATCGCTCCGTCGGCGGTATGCGCGCTTCCATCTATAACGCAATGCCCGAAGCAGGTGTTGCGGCTCTGGTAGAATTCATGAAGGAATTTGCCAAGAACAATCCCAAAAAGTAAGAAAGAGGATAAAACTATGAATATTCAGCTTTTGAATAAAATCGCCGCTGTCGGACTGGCACAGCTCGGCACGGATTACACCGTCGGTGAGGGTGTCGAAAACCCCGACGGCATCATGGTACGCTCCGCTGTCATGCACGAGATGGAGTTCGGCTCCGAGCTCAAGGCAATCGCACGTGCGGGTGCAGGAGTCAACAACATTCCGATTGACCGTTGCTCCGAGGCGGGCATCGTCGTATTCAACACGCCCGGTGCAAACGCAAACGGTGTAAAGGAGCTGGCAGTCTGCGCGCTTCTTCTTGCCGCACGTGACGTCATCGGCGGTATCGAATGGGCAAAGACCTTGACCGAGGATGTTGCAAAGCAGGTTGAAAAGGGCAAGTCCAAGTTCGGCGGCACCGAGCTCAAGGGAAAGACCTTGGGTGTCATCGGTCTGGGTGCGATCGGCGGTATGATCGCAAACACCGCGCTTTCCCTCGGTATGAACGTCATCGGCTGCGATCCCTACCTCTCTGTTGAGGGAGCTTGGAATCTGGATCGCCGCGTCGCTCGCGCTGCAAGCTATGATGAAATCTTTGAGAAGGCGGATTACATCACCCTTCACGTTCCCGCAACCAAGGACACCAAGAACATGATCTCCACCGTCTCCATCGCAAAGATGAAGAAGGGTGTCAAGATCATCAACCTCTCCCGTGCGGATCTCGTATGTGCCGCAGACCTCAAGGTCGCTCTTGCCGACGGTAAGGTTTCCGCGTACGTGACCGACTTCCCCACTGAGGAGATCCTCGGCGTTCCCGGAATCGTTGCAATTCCTCACCTCGGTGCTTCCACCGAGGAGTCCGAGGACAACTGTGCTGTGATGGCGGCACAGGAGCTTGACGATTACCTCAAGAACGGTAACATCAAGAACAGCGTCAACTTCCCGAACGTAGATATGCCCCGCTCTACCGCAGCACGTATCTGTGTTCTCCACGCAAACGTTCCCGCAGTTTTGACCAAGATCACCGCGGTCGTTGCGGACGAGGGACTCAACATTGAAAACATGACCAACAAATCCAAGGGAGAGAACGCGTACACCGTTCTGGACGTATCCTCCACTCCCTCCGATGCCGCTCTTGCGCACATCTCCTCCATCGAGGGAATCATGCGCGTTCGCAGCATCTGATCTGCATAGAAAGAAAACGCCGACTCAAGCAGTCGGCGTTTTCTTTTATGTTGAAATCACATTTCAATGATGTCAGGATCATATTTCATCGCTTCACGGACGTCAAAGGTGTTGACAATGTTTCCGATGCCAAGCCGACCGTACTTCTTGACGCGCGCACAGTTTTCGGGCGAGGTTTTACGGGTGTGTTCCAGCCATGCGAAGTTCGGCATGTCAAGATATACCCAGATGGTCAGATGCGAGGGATCGACCAATTTTGCAACCTCGGAAAGAATCTCATCGGTGGCAGGTCCTTCGTAAACGATGTTTGCGTCCGGGAAACGGGACTGTACCTTTTGAATGCGTTCGATATCGGCGCAGAAAAAAGCAACGTTTGCCTTGTATTTTTCCACGACGTCAAACATCACGTCCAAATCCTCGGTAGGGACCTTTTTATCCAGCTCCACAATCACGTCCTTGCCCTCGCAAAGCTCTAAAAGCTCCTCAAGCCTCGGAATCTTCGTCCCCTTGAATTGCTCGCCCATGCGAATACCCGCATCGTACTGCAAAAGCTCCTCGTAGGTCAGATCCTTCACGAACACATCCTCAAGAATGGGAGAGCCGTCGGCATTGCGACAGGTGCGGTTGATATTGTAGTCGTGCATCAGAACGAGAACACCGTCCCGTGTCAATTGCGGATCGGTCTCCACGTATTCAAAGCCAAGGCGGATCGCCTCTTCGAATGCGGGAATCGTGTTTTCGGGCGTATAGCTGATGCCACCACGGTGTGCGCGAAATTGATATTTCATTTTTTTACCTCTTTTTTAAGTATTTTTCTGTTATCGGCCGCTTCGTACAGGATCGCGCCCGCGGCATCACTTCAGGAAATATGCGCCGTAGTGAACCTTGATCTTGCGCGTTTTGCAAAACTCGTTGTAATTGGCATCCAATCCTGCTGCCGCAATGCGATCGACCTCTGTCTGCGTGGCAAGAGGAAAGGCAACGTCAAAGTTGTCAAGGAACTTGGGGTGCTTCTTCTCAATCCCCGAGACAACGTCGGGAACCGCATCATGCGCCTCAAGACGTACCCCCTTTGCAAGAACCATAAAGTCCACAACGTGCATCATGAATTGTCGCTCCAATTCAAGATATTCCGGTCTGCCTCCGAGATTCACCCGCTCCTCGGGATCATTGATCCTGTCAAAGAGACAGGTTCTTCCCGTAAACGGATAGTAAGTAAACGTATATTGCTTGTCCACCAGCGTTTTACAGCTATCGCAAAATTCGCTCATGTTCACCTCACGTTCGGGAACACTTCCCTCCGCAAGACCGATCATCGAGCGCGAAACACCGAACGCCTTGTGATCCCCCGCAAGATCAAGCACCGTGCCGCCGATATCCAGATTTCCGCAAAGCGCATCACAGTGCGTTCCCGCCTTAAGCCGCGGATCGTTGGAAATGATCATCGGAATAAAGAGCTGCGCCTTATAGGGCCACGGGCCCTTGGAAATCACCGCGTAATCGTTATCCACGCTTCCGTGGTCGGAGGTGAATATGATCGTGGTATTTTCATAAATGCCGTTATCCTTCAGCGATTGCACGACCCTTCCCACCAGGGCATCGATCTCAACGATCAGCTCGGCATACAAAAGGCGTGACTTCGTCCATTTTTCCAATGCTGAGCTCGGATTCACCAGTGCCTCGTGCGTATTCAAAAATGCGCGGCGATACCGCTCGACCGAGGGGATATCCTCGTCGGGACGGTCCAGGAGAAGCACGGGCGGCAAACGGTCGGGATCCACCGTTCCCGCTACATCACGGGGAGGCAGGACAGGTCCGTGGGGAGAGAAAAATCCGCAGTAGAGGAAGAAGGGCGCGTTTTCCTCCTTCGGGGCTGTTCCGTCGGGTGCTTTTCCCGTTTTTGCATAGCTTCCGATAAAATCAACGGCGCAATCCGCGCTCCAGCGGTCATAGAAATCTTCCTCGGGATACAGGTAGTGACCTGTTTCATCAGCGGCATACACCGTGGTCGCGTCGGGATGCTTGGCATCAAATTCCGGTCGATAGGAACAAAGGTCACCGTCCCCAAAGTAAAGCTTACGGTACTGATATCCCAAGGGCGCATCGTACGGAGAATGATCGTAGCAACCAACCGCTGCCGTCATATATCCCGCCTCCGTAAGACGCTCGGGAAGATATTCCGTGCCGGGACGCGCGGGAATTTCGTTGGTCCATGCGTCATGTCCCGAAACGAACTGTCCCGTTAAGAAGGACATCCGCGCGGGCGCGCATACGGTGGATGCGGTGATCGCATTGTCAAAAACGACGCCCTCCGCCGCCAGAGCATCAATGTTCGGCGTAGGAATAAAGTCCGCGCCGTATGCTCCCAAAAAATCGGGGCGAAGCTGATCGCACATGATCATGACGACGTTTCTTCTTTTCTGCTCCATTTCAATTTTTCTCCTTTATTGTTGGTATAGATTGAATACGGTGCGAGCGACGTACCCTCTCGGCAAGGCGATACAGCTCCGTGCCGCATTCCTTTAAAAATTCACGGTATCCGCAATACTCTCCCACAACGTAGATTTCCTTTTCCATCCGTGGGCATCCTCCACCGCAAAAACTCAGATAGGGACAATCCTTGCATGCCGCCGACAACTCCGTTCTCCGTTTGCAAAACGCATTGACGTGAGGATGCGAAAGAAGCTCGGAAACAGGATTTTTTGTGATATTTCCAAGCCGATATTCATCCAGACAGTAAAAATCGCACGGATAGACGCTTCCGTCTGCTTCAACGATCAATTGCGGACGACAATTTCCATCCATGCCGCAGAGGGTCGGTTGCCCCAATACCATCAGATTGACAACGTCATCAAAGAGCTTGATGCTGCGCCGCCCACCTCTCTGATAATCGGCATACCAAAGAGAGAAGAGCTTGGTATAAAAGGAAGAAAAGCGTTGCGGTGTCAGCGCATAGGGAGACTCCCCTTCAAAATCTCCAAGGCACGGAGTAAACTGCACGTAGGAAAGATCCAAGGCAAGGATCTGCTTCCAGACCGCCTCGGGATGGCGCGCTACAAAGGACGTCAAGGTACAGAGCACGTTGAAGTCCACCGAGCAGCGTTTGAGCAAGGCAAGTGCAGAAAGCATGCGCGCATACGTTCCTCGGTTCGTCGCATCCCGACGTGCACCGTCCTGTGCCTCCTTCAAAAGATCAAAGGAAAGCCCCACCAGAAAGCGATGCTCCTTCAAAAACGCGCACCACTCCTCGTCAAGGAGAAGTCCGTTGGTCTGGAGTGCCAGGCTGATGCGGAGATTTTTCCAACTTGAAAGCTTTTCAACAAAGGCGCGAAAAAAAGGAAGTCCCGCCAACGTCGGCTCTCCGCCTTGGAAAACAAAGCTGACCGCGTCTCCCGGATCGGTCTCTGACAGAATATTTTCAAGCATTTTGTCCACGGTGTCAAGGGACATCAAACCAAAGGAATCCACGCTCCTTTGCTCCGAGACGTCGCGATAAAAGCAATACTGACACCGCATATTGCAAAGCGACGACGCGGGCTTGATCATCAAATGTAAGGTTTTCATCATAAGCATATCTTACCACATTCCGGGGAATCCGTCAATGCTTTTTAGGGCATATTTTTCACCTTTTTTCGAAAAAAGACACTCTTTTCAAGAAGCACGGCACACTCCGCAGTTTCATTTTGAAAGCCGCGCCCCCGACTTACCCCATGCCGTTTTGCACGGGGTAGCGTCGGAAGCGCGGCTTCCTTCATTTCACAAACATGAATTTATTTTTCTTCGGATTCCTCGGGAATCTTGAATTCGATGTCCTTGTCGGAGCACTTGACGGTATACGCGTCAAGTCCGAACGCCCAGGTCTCCGCCTTGGTAAGCTTCGTCCACTCCTCCTCCGTGCCGTCGAAGATCACGGTGACCACACCGGAATCCGTGAACGCATACGCACTGATGGAGGTGATCTCCTCGGGGAGCGTGACAGTGTCGGAAGAACCGACGTAGCCCATCAGAATCACAACGTCCTTGTCGCCATCCTTGGTGGTATAGAGAATGAAGTCATTCTCCACGGTCACCTTGGAGTCGCCCTCCTTGTAGATATTGACCAGCGCATTTGCCGCAATACCGCCATTCGAAGGACCTGCCAGAATGTTCAAGGAAGAAAGGTTCTTGATCTCAACCAGCTTCGCGCACTCTGCAAACGCAGATGCACCGACCGTCGCTACGTCCTTGGAAACCGTGATGGAAACCAGCTTTCTTGCACCGCTGAACGCGCCTGCCGCAATCTCCGTCACTCCCTCGGGAATGGTGAAGGTATAATTGTCATTCCCTGCGGGGTAAGCAAGAAGAATCTTTCCGTCCTTGGTGTAAAGAACGTCGTCAACCGTCTTGAATGCCGTGTTCGTGTCATCGATCCAGAACTCTTCCATTGCATAGTTCTGCGTGAACACGTTCTTACCGAGGGTTGTCAAAGTATCGGGGAAATCAATCGACATCAAGGACGAGCAGCCCGCAAAGGCTTCGTCGCCGATGCTTTCCAGAGCTGTGCCGAGAGAAATGCCCACGAGAGATGCGCACTTGCCGAACGCACCGTTGCCGATCTTCTTACAGTCATCGCTCAAAAGAACGTTGATCAGAGCGGGCCACTCATAGAATGCCTTTTCGGGAATCTCGTCACCCAGAACCTCAAGCAGCGCCATCTGCTCCTTGGGAAGCGAAGAAATCAGATCAATGGAAAGGGATGCTGCTCTGAGGGACTTGCAATCCTCAAAAGCAGTGGGATCGACGCTCTTGATGCCCTGATGGAGAATCACGGTATCAAGAACAGGGCTACCCGCCAGTGCCTTCGCCCCTACGGTATCTCCCGCAATCACGGATACGTAGATCAGGTTTGCGGTGGAAATCTTGCCGAGTGCCCAGGTAGGAACGTATGCGCCACGTACGTTGTCGCAGCCTGCAAACGCATTCGCACCGACCGTCTTGATCGTCTCGGGAACGCGGATTTCTTCCAGATTCATCGCACCCGAGAAGGCGTTCTCGGCGATCTCGGTCACACTCTCGGGATAAGTGGGAGTATAGGGATTCGCTTTACCGAGCGCATACTGTATGAGCACGGTCACATCCTTATTATAAAGGTCGGAATTGACCACCGTATAAACCTCGTTCTCCGCATCAAGGGTAAAGCCCTGAAGAGAGGTACATTCATTGAAGGCGAAATCACCGATCGACTCAATCCCCTTGGGAAGAGCAACGTAAGGAACGGTCGCGCATCCGCGGAAGGCTTCCTTACCGATCACGGTTACGTTCTCGGGAATTGCAACACCTGCAAGAGACGCGCAGCCGAAGAATGCCGCATCTCCGATCGAGGTCACGCTGTCGGGAATCGCAACGGAAACCATTTTCTTACAGCCGTCGAACACGTGGTTGCCGATGGCTTCCACGCCGTCAGGGATCACAAGGGAGTTGAGGTTTTCACAGCCGCGGAACGCGCCGTCACCGATGGCGGTCACGGTATCTACGAGAACGACTGCCTCAAGAAGCTTGGCATTGAGCAATGCCTCCTCGGGAAGCTCTGTACCAAAGGTAATGGTCAGATATTTGAGTCCCGTCTTGTCAAGCTCGGTCACAGCGATCATCGGCACGGTCGCATCCTCAAGGTTGATACAACCCGTGAACGCGGATTTTCCGATCTTTTCAACCGTATCGTGCATCACAAGCGTATTGAGCGTCACACAGGATTCGAACGCACCGGGCTTGATCTCCTTGACGGTTTCGGGAATTTCAAACGTCACCGTCTCGGAAGCAACCGCATACTGAAGGAGCACGGTAAGCTCAGAATTGTAAAGGTTGCCCTCCACAGCCTTGAATACCGTGTTGTTTTCCTCCACGGAAATCTTTGCGAGGCTGTCACAGGAGGAGAATGCCTCGTCACCGATCGAAATGACCGATGCGGGGATCACAACCTCGGAAATGGTATCGCATCCGTTGAAGGCAGAAGCACCGATGGAGATCACCGCTGCGGGGATCTCGATGCTCTCAAGAGCGGAGCAGTTCTTAAAGGTGCCCGTGCTGATCTCGCTGACGCCCTTGGGAATGGTCAGTGCCTTCAGGCTTCTGCAGCCGACAAAGGCATACTCACCGATTTCCTTGATCTCATCGTTGAGGGTGATCGATGCCAGAAGATCGCAGCTCTTGAACGCGGAGGCGGGGATGGAATCACCTGCGATGAGCACCGCGGACTCAAGGTTCGTTTTTTCAAAATCGGGAATAATCCAGGTAGGAATGGAAACACTCTTAATCGATAAGCAGCCTGCAAAGGTATGCTTGCCGACCGACTCAAGCGTTGCGGGAGCCTCCAGCGTCTCCAGTGCCGCACAGTTCTGGAACACCTGTGCGCCCACGGTGGTAACACCCTCCTCCATGATCACGGAGGTCAGTGCGGTGCACTCAAAGAAGGCGGCGTCCCCGATCGTCTTGACGCTTCCGGGAATCACGACCTCGGAGAGCGAGGAGCACTCCTGGAAGGTGCTGGCTGCGATTGCTTCAAGACGACCGTCCTCCTCAAAGGTGAGAGAGGTTGCCGCCTCACAGCCGTAGAATGCCTTGTCGCCAATGGAGGTCACGTAGGCGGGGATCACGATCTCCTCCATCGCAAAGCATCCGCGGAACGCGTTCTTTCCGATGGTGAAGGTTTCGGGAATTCCGTCCTCAAAATCGTCTGCCTCGGGGAAAATCAGCGTTCCGATCTCCGCTACGTTGGCAAACGCGTTATCGGCGATTGCAACGACGCATTTATCGAACATATACGCCGGAATTTCAACCGTATGAGGCGTTGAATTCGTGGTGGAAAAGCCCGTAATGGTAATACTTTCGCTGTCCACAGCCTCAAAGTAGAAGGTATTCTCGTTTTCGTTATCCGTCCACTGTGTTTCTTCAACGACGTTTTCCTTGTAGCTATCAAGATCTTCGCCGTTGCCCGCATCCTCCGCAGTGCATGCGGAAAGAGCCGCCAACAGGAGTACGGAAAGGATGATTGCTAACAGTTTTTTCATAGTATCCCTCCATAAAAAATCCATATACCAAGATTATACATGAAAACCCCAAAAAAGTCAATAGATTTTTCCCTATTCTTTGTAAACATTTTTCACATCGCGCCAAAAAAAAGAACGGAAAACACACCCCATAAAACTTTTCTCTCTCGGTTGACAAACCGTGCCCACGTGTTGTATAATGGTATTAACATCAGAGACACGTTAAAGTGAGGGACGTACTATGTTTTCAGCCGCCTACAGCGCAGGGCTATCGGGAATCGAGGGATTTCCCGTCACCGTAGAATGCAATCAGAACAGCAGCCTTGAGGGGTTTGAGCTTGTGGGCTTGCCCGACCTTGCGGTCAAGGAGGCAAAGGAACGCGTCAGAACCGCCTGTCACAACAGCGGCTTCCGCTTTCCCTACTCCCATATCACCGTCAATTTAGCCCCCGCGGACAGAAAGAAGGAGGGCTCTGCCTTCGACGCCGCCATTCTCGCGGCGATCTTTCATTCCGATGGAATTATCCGCCACCGCGTGGATATGAAAAACAAGTGCATCGTGGGAGAGCTTTCCCTTTCGGGAAGCCTTCGCGCGGTGCGCGGCATTCTCTGTATGTGCGTCGCGGCAAGGGATCACGGCTTTACCGAGTTTTACACCGCTCCCGAAAACGCGCGCGAGGCAGCGGCGGTAGAGGGCATCACGGTCTATGCCGTCCCCGATATGCGCTCCCTGGTCAGACATCTCAACGGAGAGGAGCGTCTTTCCCCCACGCCGTGCGACTATTCCGATTTCGGAAAGAGTGCCAATCGCTACGCCGCCGATTTTGCAGACGTCAAGGGGCAGCCCCTTGCCAAGCGCGCAATGGAAATTGCCGCGGCAGGCGGACACAATATCCTTCTCATCGGCCCTCCCGGCACGGGAAAATCCATGCTTGCCAAGCGTCTTCCTTCCATTCTTCCCCCCTTGACGGTGGCGGAAGCCATTGAAACCACCAAGGTGCATTCGGTCGCGGGCACGCTTCCGGGAGATGCCTCCCTTCTCTCCGTGCGCCCCTTCCGCGCTCCCCACCACACCATGAGCCCCGTCAGCCTCGTCGGAGGCGGCGCGTCTCCGCGTCCCGGGGAGATTTCGCTTGCCAACAACGGCGTGCTCTTCCTTGACGAGCTTCCCGAATTTCCGAAGCAGGTCACGGATGCGCTCCGTCAGCCCATTGAGGACCGCGAGGTCACCATCACCCGAGCCAGCGGCAGAGTGACCTTCCCCTCCTCCTTTATGTTGGTCGCTGCAATGAACCCTTGCCGCTGCGGCTATTTCGGAGATCCCACTCATCAATGTACCTGTAAGCCCGAGGACGTGCGCCGCTATCTTGCGCGCATCAGCGGACCGATGATGGACCGCATCGATATTCAGATTGAGCTTTCCTCCCTATCCTATGACGAGCTTTCCTCCAAAAGCGCACCGCCCTCCGAGAAAAGCGAGGTCATCCGCGAGCGCGTCTGCCGCGCCCGTGAGTTTGCAAGGGCGCGCATGGGAGAGGATGCAGTGTTCTGCAACGCGCTTCTTGACGCGTCGGGCGTGCAGAAGCATTGCATTCTTGATGACAGCGCCAACGATATTCTCCACAAAGCCTATGACGCCTTAGGGCTCAGCGCACGCGGTCACGACCGTATTCTGCGCGTCGCGCGTACCATTGCCGATCTCGACGGCGCGGAGCTCATCGGTGCGCGCCACATTGCCGAGGCGATCCAATTGCGAAGCCTCGACAGAAAATACAGTAGCTGACACTACAGCTTCCAAAAGGAGCCTTCATGTTGTTCAAACGTCTCGTCGGCGATCGCGCGTTTTACCGCACGCTGCTCGCCGTCACCATCCCGATCCTCGTGCAAAGCGGCATCACCAATTTCATCAGTCTTCTTGACAACGTCATGGTGGGAACGCTCGGCACGGAGGCCATGTCGGGAGTTTCCATCGTCAATCAGCTGATTTTCGTTTTCAATCTTTGCATTTTCGGCTCTCTCTCGGGTGCCGGCCTTTTCGGTGCGCAGTTTTTCGGAAAGGGAGATCACGAGGGGCTTCGCCATACCTTTCGGTTCAAGCTCCTCTTCTCTCTGTTTCTCTGCGGCGCGGCGATTCTGATCTTTGAGTTCTTCGGAGAAGCGCTCATTTCTCTCTATCTGCACGAGGGTAGCGAAACGGGAGACCTGGCACTCACCATGCAGCATGCCGGAAAATACCTCTCGGTTTCTCTTTTCGGACTTCTTCCCTACACGGTGACCAACGTCTATGCCTCCACGCTCCGCGAAACGGGCAACACGCTCCCTCCCATGAAGGCGGGACTGCTCGGTGTCGCGGTCAATCTTCTTTTTAACTTACTTCTCATCTTCGGTCTGTGCGGCTTCCCCGCCCTCGGTGTGACGGGAGCGGCGATCGCAACGGTCATCGCGCGCTTTGCCGAATGCATCACCGTCGTTCTCTGGACGCATCTGCACAAGGATCACTGTGAATTTATCAAGGGGGCGTACCGCTCCTTTGCGATTCCCGCATCCCTTGTGCGCCGCATCGCACTGACGGGAGCACCGCTGCTCGCCAACGAAACCTTCTGGGCGGTGGGACAGGCAATGCTCCTGCAATGCTATTCTCTTCGCGGCATTGCCGTTGTGTCGGCAATGAACATCTCCAATACGCTCTTTAACACCTTTGCGGTGGTCTATCTTTCCATCGGAACCGCCATCTCCATTCTCTTAGGACACCGTCTCGGCGCGGGGGAAACCGACCGCGCACGGACGGAGGCTCCGCAAATGATCGCGTTTGCGGGAGTCATGGGGCTCGCGGTGGGGATCTTCATCATCGCCATCTCCCCCTTCTTTCCCCTTCTTTACAACACCTCGGAGGAGGTGCGCGCCATCGCCACGGGCTTTACCGTTGTGGTCGGATGCTACGCCCCCTTCAATGCCATTCTCAACAGCTCCTATTATACACTCCGTTCGGGAGGGAAAACCGTCATCACCTTTTTGTTTGATTGCGGATACGTGTGGCTGGTCAACATTCCCACCGCGCTTCTCCTCATCACGATGACCTCTCTCTCCCCCGTCCTCGTGTACACCCTGGCGATGAGCACGGAGCTTTTCAAACTGGCGCTGGGGATCTTCCTCGTCAAGCGCGGTGTCTGGCTCAATGACATCACCGTCCACCCCGGAAAAGAAGTAAAAAAGGAAAGCTGAAGCACAGCTTCCCGTCCAAAAAACAACGGCAGAAAGGATGCTTTTATGACATCGCTTCTTACGCGGCTCTTTATCAAGGACCGCAACAATTACACCGATCCCCGTGTGCGCGCGGCTTACGGAACGCTCGCCTCCGTCACGGGAATTCTTCTCAATCTGATCCTGTTTGCGGGAAAGATCACGGTCGGTACGCTCTTCGGCTCAATCTCCATCGTTTCGGACGCGATCAATAGCCTCACCGATGCGGGCTCGCAGATCATTTCCCTCATCTCCTTCCGCATCAGCGCCCGTCCCGCGGACCGTGAGCATCCCTTCGGTCACGCGCGGATCGAATACATCGCCTCTCTTCTTGTCTCCATCATCATTCTTTTCATCGGTGTGGAGCTGCTCCGTGAATCGGTGGGAAAGATTCTGCTCCCCGATCCCCCCGAGGCGAGCCCCATCGCGGCAATCGTGCTCGCGCTCTCCATTGCCGCCAAGCTCTGGTTTGCGCTCTTTAACAGAACCGTCGGCAAAAAGATCGATTCCTCCGTCATGCGCGCCACCGCTGCGGACAGCCTTTCCGACTGTCTTTCCACCGGCGGCGTGCTCCTGGCAACGCTCGTGCTTCTCTTCTTCCCTTCTCTCCCCTTTAATCTGGATGCCTACGTAGGCGCTGCCGTGTCGGTGATGATCATCATCGCGGGACTGAGAATCCTCAACGAGAGCAAGAATTCCATCCTCGGAGAAGCCCCCTCGGACGAGATCGTCAGAGAGATCACCGCCACCGTCGCGCGCTACCCCGATGCCTTGGGCATCCATGATCTGACCGTGCACAATTACGGTCCCGGTCACGTCATCGCAGCGCTTCATATTGAGGTGGACGGCAAAAAGGACATTTTCAAGGCACACGATATGATCGACAACATCGAAAAGGAATTGCGGCACGGAGGGATCGAAGCCACCATTCATATGGATCCCATCGTCACCGACGACGAATTGGTCAACGAGCTGCGCCAAAGAACCGAAGCGGCAGTGAGGGAAATCGATCCCTCCCTTGACATTCACGATTTCCGATTCGTCGCGGGAGAAACGCATTCCAATCTGATCTTTGACGTCAGAGCACCGTTCGAATTGAAGATGACCGATCGGGAGCTTTCGGATGCCATCAGCTTAAAAATTTCAGAGATCGATCCCAATTATTTTACCGTCCTCACCGTGGACAGAGGGTGATTCCCAAAAAGGCGCGTACCGCAAAGAAAAAATGCGCGACAACCGCCCACACACGTGTGCCGAGCCTCCGACCGTGCACGTGTAAAAAGCAGTGCGCGCATGGCGAAATTCCTTTTGCACGCATGGCGAAATTCCGTTTGTGTGCATGACGAAAGCCCTTTTGCGCGTATGACAAACTCCCGCTGCACGTGCGGCATACGACATTTTTTCGGGAAACGTATTGCATTTTTGCATCAAACGTGGTACAATATCCTTGTAAATGCGGTTTTCAAAACCGCAACCGTAAAAACAGAAACGAAAGGCGGATATTTTTGATGAAGGCTCAAAAAAATTATCCCTCCGAGGTATATCCCGATCTGCGCCACCTTTACCGCGCCAGTGTCGAGCAATACCGTGACAGAATTCTTTTCAGACAAAAGGGTGACGGAGAATACCGCGACATCACCTATCGCAAATTCGGTGAGGACGTGGATGCGCTCGGCACCGAGCTTTGCGCGCGCGGACTTCTCGGCGCGCATATCATGCTGGTGGGCGAGAACTGCTACTCCTGGGTGACCTCTTATCTTGCCGTTGCGTGCGGTGTCGGTGTCATCGTGCCCGCAGATAAGGATGCATCCCCCTTCCAGCTTGCGGGGATCGCGAGTGCCGCCGACGTCAGCGCGGTCATTTATTCTCCCGCATATGAGGAAAAGCTCGCTTTTCTTCCCGAGGACACCGTTCGGATCTCCTTTTCCCAGCTTCCCGCGCTCATCGAGTTCGGAAACGAACGGATCGCAAGAGGCGACCGCACCTATTTTGATACCGAGATCGACGAAAACGAGATGCGTGTTCTCATCTTCACGTCGGGAATTACGGGATCTCCGAAGGGCGTGATGCTCTCACACAAGAACATCTGCTTCGGACTTGCCGAGATTTGTAAAATGGTCAATATCAAGGGCAGCGACCGCTTTTTGTCGGTGCTCCCTCTTCACCACTCCTACGAATGCACCTGTGCCTTCCTCTGCCCCATGTACAGAGGCGCGACCGTGATTTTTGCCGAGGGAATCCATCACCTCGCAAAAACCATGCGCGAAACCAAGCCCACCGTCTTCCTTGCCGTCCCGTTGCTGGTCGAAACGCTATACGAAAAGCTGTGGGAGGCGTTTGAAAAACGGGGAGAAGCGAAAAAGGTACGCCATCTGATCTCCCTTTCGAATCTTCCTCCCGACGATGCCGCGCGCACAGGGCTCAAGCGCCGTATGCTATCGGGTGTTCTTCGCATCTTCGGAGGAAATCTGCGCTTGATCATCACCGCAGGCTATGCCGCCAATCCCGACGTCCTTCGCGGCTACAGGGATCTCGGCATTCACGTGCTTCACGGCTATGCGCTCACCGAATGCACCCCCCTGGCAGCACTCAATCGCGACAATGCCTTCCGCGATGCCTCCGCAGGGCTCGCCCTCCCCAATACCCTGCTTGATATCTACGATATCCAGCCCGACGGCACGGGGGAAATCCGCTTCAAGGGACAGAATCTGATGCTCGGATACTACAAGCAGGAAGCATTGACCGCCGAGGTCATTCGCGGCGGCTGGTTCTACACGGGAGACCTCGGATATATCGACAAAAACGGCTTCCTCTACGTCACGGGGCGCAAAAAGAACGTCATTCCCGCTCCCGACGGCAAATGCGTGTATCCCGAGGAGCTGGAGGCGCAGCTCAACGCGACGAAATACGTCAATGAAGCGGTGGTCGTGGGGTATCCGAACACCGAAACAAACGCATACGACGTCGTCGCCATCATTCACCCCTCCTACAGCGACGTTGCCGAAACCTACGGAGCGCATTATTCCAAGAGTCAGCTCGCCTTTGAAATGAGCCGCACGCTGGCGCTTCTCAATGCCGAGCTCCCCGCGCACAAGCGCATCGACGCTTACGTTTTGCGGAGCGAGCCCTTCCCGAAAAACTCCTCGCGCAAGATCATCCGCGCAGGACTTTCCGAAGAAGCCTATCCCGATTATCTTGCCGCCATGGCAAAGAAAAAGGGATAAATGCATCCCAAGCACAAGCAACTCCAAAAAGGGGCTGTCCTGAAAACCAATAACAGCCCCCACAAAAAAGCATAACAAAAAAGCAAGCCCCTAAAAACGAGCTTGCCGAGTAAGAAGTGTAAAGGCGAATTAAGAAAGCGAGACGGAAAATCCCAACTTTTCGAGGGATTGGATGTTTCGCTTTTTTATTTTCTCGGCATAAATAGTGTTGAAATAATCCGAACCCAAGTCATAAAAATGTTCTTTGTTCAAAAGGATATGGTAAATTGCAAGGCACATACTGTGAGCAATGGCAACGATGGCGCGTTTGCCTCCGCGACGTGCAGAAATTTTACAGTATTTTGCATAGAAATAACTATCTTTATGACGAATAGCAGAATGTGCGCATTCAAC
>JAZSMX010000137.1:0-11153 GCA_045536125.1 Eubacteriales bacterium
AGCAGCTCATAAAGATAGCTCACTGCCCGCATTTCATAGCCTGTCTTTTGGGGGCTCCATACACCGACCAATTCTTTAAAGCTTCGCTCAATTTGTTCTGATTTTTTTACTTTTACCAGACAGTATGGCTGCCCTAATGCATTCAGATCGGACGAATCCTCATGAAGATCAAAATTGACGGTATAATGCTTGAATTCTTTTTCCGTAGCAATAGAATACGCGCAATTTGGAGAAAGAAACAGTACGTCCCCGTCTGTAACCGTGAAGCGATCGCCTGCGGAAAAACGGTATTCTGCCTTTCCGTTCAACACATAAACAAGACCGTAATGCGCTCTGCCCGAGGGGTAGTCGCACTTGTGTATTCGGTCAAGAATAAATTCATGCGCGATATTTATTTTTTCGATATCCAAATAGAAATCTCATGAAAGCATCATAGTTCATCTCCTTTTTTTAACAAGTCAAGTATAGCACAGACAACCGCTTTTGTCAAGCAATCATGGACAGATCGTCCTATAAACGGTCATATTATTCCTTGATTTATGACTCTTTTTGTGCTAAAATACGATAAAAAGGAGGATTTAACAATGAAAAAAGCAAAAATCGCCATTGTAGGACTGGGACACCATATTTACTTCGACCAATTTGAGGGGCTTCGTGAGGAGCTGATGCAAAAGAGCGAGGACTTTAAGGCGTATCTGGATCCCGAAACATGTGATATCATTGATGTCGGTTATATCGACTGTGCAGAGTCGGCTTTTGAAGCCGTAAAAGCACTCAAAAAGGAGGACGCGGATCTTCTTTTCATTCTTCTTTCCACCTACGTTCCGTCTGCGGTCGCCGCACCCTTTGCGAGATATCTTGATATTCCGCAGGTCTTGGTGGGCATTCAGCCCTTGGAGCATTTGGATTATTCTCACACGACGACCTATATGCAGCTTTGTAACGACGATATCTGCGCAATGCCCGAAATTGCGGGCGTATACGAACGTCTCGGCAGAGCCATTCCGCCTTGTATTGTGGCATCGTTATCACAGCGAGAGAAAATCAAAAAGCAAGTTTCCGAATGGGTGGCTGCGGCAACGGCTATGGCAGGTTTCAAGTATGAGACCTTCGGTTATCTCGGACACACCTACGAGGGGATGTACGATATGCACACCGATCCCACGGCGTTTACCGCCGCCTTCGGCTCTCACGTCAAAATGCTGGAAATGTGCGAATTGGCAAGACTCTCGGAGAGCGTCACCGATGAAGAGATTAAAGAGCAGATCAATGAGATCGTCGATGCCTTTGAAATATGCGATCCGTCTATTGATCCCTTGACCGACTACGTGAAAAACGAGGATCTTGAATACTCCGCAAGGCAGGCAGTAGCACTCAAAAAGCTGGTATCGAACAACAAATTAACGGCGCTTGCTTACTACTATAAAAGCGAACCGAACAACCCGTACGAGCAGCTGGCGGCAAATCTGATCATCGGCAACACGCTTCTCACCTCGTCCGGAATCCCCTTGGCGGGAGAAGCCGACCTCAAAACCGCCGCAGCGATGCTCATTATGAAAAATATCGGTGGAGGCGGCTCCTTTGCGGAAATTCACCCCTTTGACGTCTGCGATGACGTCGTACTGATCGGGCATGACGGACCTCACAACATCGCTATTGCAGAGGGGAAACCCCGACTTCGCAAGCTCAAAAAATACCACGGTAAATCGGGCAGTGGCATTGGGGTAGAATTTTCGCTCAAAGCAGGACCTATCACCATGCTCAGTATCAACGTAGACCGAAACGGTAAATTCCGCATGATTGCTGCAGAGGGCACGTCCATCGCGGGGGACATCCCCCAAACGGGTAACACTAACACACGCGTCAGCTTTGGCGGCGACGTTTGCAAGTTCCTTTCCCATTGGTGTGAGGCGGGGCCGACGCATCACTTGGCACTCGGCGTCGGACATCATATGAACACCTTGCGTAAATTCTCGGAAATCAGTGGGATTGAATTGATTGAGGTAAAATGAAAATGAAACGAGATCTCTTTGTGTTTGCGGGACAGTCCAATATGATGGGGGCGTCGGTGTTTCCTCCGCAAGACAGTCTTCATATAGAAGACTCTTATGAATATAAGCATAATATTCGAAGACTTGGTAAGGAAGAAAATCCTTTTGTGAAAGCCGACTATCCCGTTGGTGAATTTTCGTATATGGACCTCAAAAAAGCATACGGTGAAGCTATGGTGGATGCAAAAGGGAAAAGCAGACTTTGCGATTACATCAACAACACATACTTTTGCCCCGCTATGTCAAGCTTGAAATCCAAAGAAGAAAAAGAAGAGTTTGTTTTCTCCTCATTTTCGGAGTCAACCGCACAAAACGGTGTCACTCTTGCTCCCTTTTTAGCACAGGAGTGGGAAAGACTCGGAAATGCGTGCGCTTACGCACATATCGCCAAGGGAGGCGTATCAATCGATTACTATATGACGCCCGATATGGTAGAGGAATATGCAAGACGCATAGCACGATATAATTCGGAAAATGGCAAGAATTACGATCCTTATATTCCCGAAGCTTATCGTATGTCGGGGGCTGCAGAATACTTTTTAAAAAAATGCCGCGATTTCTTTGCGGATGCAAAAAAGTACTTCGGAAACGACGATTTATCCAACAAATGTTTTTTCTGGTTGCAGGGAGAATCGGATGCAAATCGATCGGACATAGAGTATGAAACAAAGTTGGAGATCCTGTGGGATCAATTGAAAACGATCGGCTTTACGCATTTTTTCTGTATCAGAGTAGATTTCTTTGGCGCTCCCGGTATTTATAAAGTTATGAAAGCCCAGGAAAGTTTCGTTTCTCGCCATGATGATGCCTATATGTTAACACGTTCTGCCTCATATTTCACTTACCCCGGGCAAAACGAAGATGAATGGTTTACTGCGCCGCCCGCAAAAGAATACAGAGATTGCCGCGATAGCTTTTTCGGCTTCAGAAACAACCATATCAATGAAAAAGGATTTGAGGTGATTGCCGAGCGTGCTGCTAAAAATCTTTACCGTGTGCTTGTCCAAGAGGAAGCCCCCTTGCTCGAAGAAGAAATGATAAAAATGTTGCTTGAAAGGGAAGATCAAAATGTATAATATAAAATTTTCGGATTATATCCCCGAGCCCACCCCCGCATCCTCTGACAGAATCATTGCCGCACATTACTATGCGGCTTGGAAAAAAGGCGCGGCGGGGATCCACGAGGGCTTTGACGATCTTGCAGAAGAATATCCCGACAGAACCCCCCTGATGGGGTATTACGATGAGGAAAATCCCGAGGTCGCGGATTGGGAGATCAAATGGGCGGTTGAGCACGGGATCAATTGCTTTATCCATTGCTGGTACAGAAAGCCCGAAAACTTCGGAAAGCCCGTCACGGTGGAGGATTTAAGATGCGGACACGCACTTCACGAGGCGTTTTTCCATGCCAGATTCCAAAAGTATATGAAATTTGCGATCATGTTCGAGGCATCTCCCAGATGGTGCGGGACGAATTCTACCGATATGCTTGAACATCTGATGCCTTTTTGGATGGAAAACTATTTCAAGCGCGAAAATTATCTTGTAATAGACAACAAGCCCGTGCTGTTTGTTTTTAATCAGTGGAGACTTGCAAGCGAATGCTTTGAGAGCGTAGAGGAACAGCGAAGCACCTTTGATGCTTGCCGTGAATATGCGCGGAGCTCTGGATTTGACGGCATGATCTTTGCCGTTTGCGATTATTCGGAAGAAAAGCAGGCACACGACGAGTTAATGGCGCGCGGCTATGATTTCAGATTCGGATACGGTGCCGCTTATCAGCCACCGTACAGCTATTACGAGAATGAGGATGAGATCGCCCGGGCACAGTGCGAAATTATCAAGAAAAGGCTTGAGGTAGATCCCACAAAATATCTCATCACCCCTTCTTGCTTCTGGGACCCTACTCCAAGATTTACAAAGAGGTGGATCGATCTCGGATACACCTTCCATCAAACCAACGTATGGCATCTTTCACCCGAAAAGTATAAGGGGATGATCAAAAAAATGAAGGAAATTTCCGATTCGCTGCCTCCCGATGCTTGGGGAAGAAGAATTGTGATGATAGACAACTGGAACGAGTGGGATGAGGGACACTTCGTTGCCCCGAGTCATAAATTCGGTTACAAATATCTTCAAGCCATCCGCGAGGTCTTTACCGCGTGTGACAATCTTCCGGATTACAGAACTCCGCATGACCAAGGCTTTGGTGGCTATAACAAGTCGTGGAAGGAGCCCGATTTTTCCGCTTTTTGCGAAAAAGCCTTAAAAAATAAGGAGCACGAATAAAAAGGGATATCTGTATGCTTGAAGGTATCGCATTATTTGATAAAAACAATATGCCTCTCTGCGGTCAATGTACCGCACGTTGCTGTTGTATGGATGAGGTGTTTATATGAGTTATCAATGGTTTCGGGAAGCGAAGTATGGAATGGTGATCCACTGGGGGGCTGTATTCGCTTCTCGGTGGAGAATGGAAGGGAACGCGGACCTCGGCGCCGTATGCCGAATGGATCCAGTCTAATCGCGAGATTCTGAATTGCGAATATGAAAAATTAGCGAACGCCTTCCATCCTGTTTTTTTCAACGCGGATGAAATCGTCTCCCTTGCCAAGGCGTGCGGAATGCGGTATCTTGTGGTGACAGCCAAGCAATTGATATATTCGCCAAAAGCAAAAGAAATATATGCTAAGTGGTGGCTTGGGGAGTGGAAAGGAAAAATAATATCGTACAGTATGCGGAACTCATTATAAATGGAGAAAAGAAAACATTTGGAACCAAATCGCAACGATAAATCTTGTGCCTTACAGATGGTGCTTTTATCTGAAAATTGATATAAAAATATTGGACACATCACAGGAGAATACCTCCAAAATGATGTGTCCAACTTTTTATTGTTCAATTTTCGGCGAAATGAGTTTTACAAAGCTTTCATAAAGCCCTGCAAATCTCAAAAAGCCTTATGCCGCAAGGATTATTTGCTTGCTTCCTCGATTGCAACAGCAACAGCCACGGTCATACCAACCATGGGGTTGTTGCCGGCGCCGATGAGTCCCATCATCTCTACGTGAGCGGGGACGGAGGAGGAGCCTGCGAACTGTGCGTCGGAGTGCATTCTACCCATGGTATCGGTCATACCGTAGGAGGAAGGACCTGCAGCCATGTTATCGGGATGGAGCGTTCTGCCCGTACCGCCGCCGGAAGCAACGGAGAAGTAACCGACACCGTTCTCCTGGCACCACTTCTTATAGGTTCCTGCAACGGGATGCTGGAATCTGGTGGGGTTGGTGGAGTTACCGGTGATGGAAACACCAACGTTCTCAAGCTTCATGATGGCAACGCCTTCGGGAACGTTATCGGAGCCGTAGCACTTTACGTCAGCTCTGGGACCCTTGGAGAAGGGCTTTTCCTCAAGAACGGTAACAGTCTCGGAGTAGGGATCAAAGGAGGTCTTTACGTAAGTAAAGCCATTGATTCTGGAAATGATGTAAGCTGCGTCCTTGCCAAGTCCGTTGAGGATGACACGGAGGGGCTTGTTACGTACCTTGTTTGCGTTGAGCGCGATCTTGATTGCGCCCTCTGCAGCTGCGAAGGACTCGTGACCTGCCAAGAAGCAGAAGCACTCAGTCTCCTCGGAGAGGAGCATTTTCCCGAGGTTTCCATGTCCCAGACCAACCTTGCGGTTTTCCGCAACGGAACCGGGGATACAGAATGCCTGCAGTCCAATACCGATTGCAGCAGCCGCGTCGGATGCCTTGGTGCAACCCTTCTTGATTGCGATTGCCGCACCGACAACGTATGCCCACTTTGCGTTCTCGAAGCAGATGGGCTGGGTTTCCTCAACGATCTTGTAGGGGTCGATGCCGTAAGCGTCGCAGATTTCCTTACATTCGTCGATGGAGTTGATGCCGTATTCCTTGAGTGCCGCGAGGATCTTCGCCTCGCGTCTTTCATAACCTTCAAATTTTGCCATGATACATTACCTCCTTGAATTATTCCTTACGGGGGTCAATGTACTTTGCAGCATCATTGAATCTACCGTATGTGCCCTTTGCCTTCTCGTACGCTTCATTGGGCTCCATGCCCTTCTTGATGAAGTCGGTCATCTTGCCGAGAGACACGAACTCGTAGCCGATGACTTCGTTGTTTTCGTCAAGTGCCATTCTGGTGCAGTAGCCCTCGGTCATTTCAAGGTATCTTACACCCTTTTCCTTGGTTCCGTACATCGTACCAACCATCGATCTCTCACCCTTGCCAAGATCCTCCATACCTGCACCGATGACAAGACCGCCCTCGGAGAATGCGGACTGGCTGCGGCCGTAAACGATCTGAAGGAACAGCTCTCTCATTGCGGTGTTGATCGCGTCACAAACAAGGTCGGTGTTGAGTGCCTCAAGGATGGTCTTTCCGGGAAGAATCTCCGCTGCCATTGCCGCGGAGTGAGTCATACCGGAGCATCCGATGGTCTCCACCAATGCTTCCTCGATGATACCGTTCTTGACGTTCAGAGAAAGCTTGCAGGCGCCCTGCTGAGGTGCGCACCAGCCCACACCGTGGGTGTATGCGGAAATATCGGTGATCTGCTTTGCCTGGATCCACTTGCCTTCCTCGGGAAGAGGAGCGGGACCGTGGTCACAACCCTTTTTCACAACGCACATGTTCTGCACTTCGGTGCTCTGTGCGTAAGGGCAATTGCTTACGTTGCTCATTTGATGTATCTCCTTTTATTTTTGATAACTTTGTGAAGCTTACCGCGCCTCCAGAAGGGGAGCGACGGTGTGAAGGTAGAGCTCGCCGATGAATGCTGCGCCCTCTGCGTTGGGATGCACACCATCCTGGGAATAGAAGTCGGGCTCCGGAGCGGTAGGCAGAGCCGCCTTGAACTTTTCATCCAAGGGGAGATATGCATCTGCATATTCATCCGCCAAGCGCTTGACGATGGCAGCGACACGTTCTACCTCTTCTCTCATGCTCTCCTTATCGGGTGCACAGAGAAGGAAGGGTGCCATCATGAGGATCTTTGCGTTTGTTTCCTTCTTGATGCGTTCAAGAACACGACGGTAGTAGTCCTCGAACTGTTCATCTGTCATTTCTTTTCCGTGGGAGTGACGGTGCCACACGTCATTGACTCCGATGAGGATGGAAATAATATCGGGTGCGATTTCAATCACGTCTGTATCCATTCTGTCAAGAAGGTCTACGGAGCGGTTGCCGCTGATGCCGAGATTGACAAATTCAAAATCAATATCGGGGTAGGAATCCGCAATCATTGCAGAAGCAAATTTCGGATATCCGCTGCCGAGGTCGTGATGATCGCTCCTGTCACGCCCCGCATCCGTGATACTATCGCCCTGGAACAAGATTTTCATAGCTCAAATCCTTTTTCAGATGTAGTGTTATAATGTTTGAATTTATGCCAGAACCTCACCGTAAACGGTGCCAAAGGCGCCTGCTGCGTTGCACTCATCGGTGTCGATGTGCATAGCGAGAGCAAACTTGGGGCTGACACGGCAAACAACGTCATCGAAGATCAGGGTACGACCGGAATCGATCTTTACCTTGACGATCTGCTTGTCGGTAACACCGATCTTCTCAGCATCCTCGGGAGTCATGTGAATGTGTCTCTTTGCGATGATAACGCCCTCGGAGATCTCAATCTCACCGGCGGGGCCGACCATCTTGAGACCGGGAGTGCCTGCAACGTCACCGCTCTCACGAACGGGAACGTCTTTCAGTCCCAATGCACGAGCATCGGAATAAGAGAGCTCAACCTGGTTTGCGGGACGGGTGGGACCGAGAACGCTGACTGCGAGAGTCCCCTTGGGACCGACGAGCGTGATCTTATCATTGCCGGCAGCATACTGACCGGGCTGGCTGAGATCCTTCTTTACAGTGAGGGTTGCGCCCTTGCCGTAGAGAATTTCAACTGCCTCTGCAGTCAGATGGATGTGTCTTGCAGACGTTTCGACCAAGACTTTGTTTTCCATAGTTCAAAACCTTCCTTACATTGTTTTATATTTTGTGTGTTCATGGATGGACGAACACAATACTCCATACATAATTATTATATCACAAAAAACGACGGTTGTAAATAGCCTTTTTTACAATTCGTGGCACATATCCGAAAAAAATATTGGGAACAATACTTAAAAAACGAAAAACGGAGGGAGCGTTATGGGGGAAGCGGAGAAGAAAACGGACAGGGAGAGCCTTCAAAGAGATGCCGAAGAAGCGCGTGAATTGGAGATCGGCAATATCGAAAAAAGCGGAGCAAGTCTCGCGCAAAACGAAGAGGAGCGTTTCCAATGTATTTCCATCATCGGACAGATTGAGGGACACTATTTGCTCCCGGAGGGACAGAAGGCGACGAAGTACGAGCAGATCATTCCTCTTTTGGTTTCTATCGAGGAGAGCCGTGACGTGGATGGGCTCCTGGTGATTCTCAACACCATGGGTGGGGACGTGGAAGCGGGGCTTGCTTTGGCAGAGATGATCGCTTCTATGACGAAGCCGACGGTTTCTCTGGTGCTCGGTGGCGGTCATTCGATCGGCGTTCCTCTTGCGACGGCGGCTAAAAAGTCTCTGATCGTTCCGAGTGCGACGATGATGCTCCACCCCGTACGGATCAGCGGCATGGTGGTGGGTGTGCCGCAATCCTTTCGGTATATGCAGGAGATGCAAAAGAGGATTGTTGATTTTATCTGCGCTCACTCACGGGCAGATTCCGAGACCGTAACGCGTTTGATGATGCGCCCCGACCAGCTGGCGACCGATTGCGGATCGATCATCGAGGGGGCGGAGGCTGTAGAGTACGGAATCATCGACGAGGTGGGGGGACTTGACCGCGCGCTGACCCTGTTGCGGGAAATGAAGGAGTGACGTCGGGCTTTGCTTGGAAGTGGGGAAGGGTGTTGTTCGACCTTCGGGACAGCACCTTTTCATTTTTTGCATGCAGAGATATTTTCGGAAGCTAAAATGTCGCGTTATTTTTGCAAAAAACAACGTTTGGGTATTGAAAGTGTAAATATAATATGATATAATAACTATATCTGTGTTTTTATGTTTAGATTCCAATGGGTAAAGGCTCAGAACAACAAGAGCAAAACCGTTACCGCAACCGCCATCCGCTGCCGTAGGAAATTTGCGCGCAGGCGTGTATGGACAGGTACGGAGCGGTAAGGAGGATTTTTTTGAAGACCACAATGAAATTGCGTTCGGGGGCGGTGATTCCCCAGCTTTCTCCCTCGGATGCGGAGAAGAAGAATTATCTGACGCGGGAGGTTCTCAACCGCATGCATCTGATGCCGTCGGGAGATCCCGCCGCCTATGACGAAAACGAGGATGGCAGCATTACATACTTTTTCGATCCCGTAAGAGTGACGGAGGCTCCTCCCGAGCTTTGGTATGCACCTGCACAGAAGAGTGAAACAATGGAGCTTGAAAGCGGCGCGGTGATCGTGCGGATGAGCACAAAGCGCGCGGCGGCATGCGGCTACTATACCGCAGAGCGCCTGTCGCAAATGCACTATGATATCATTGAGGAGCCTGTGGCATACACGCTTCGCAACGATAAGAGCGTGATCTATTTTTATGACAAAAAGACGGCTGTCCGTCAGCCCTTGATGTGCGTCAATTGCGGAGGAGACGTGCGGTACCGTCGCAAGCTGTGTCGCGCCTGCTTTGAAAAGGATCTTGCTCTGCGCCGCGCGGAGGGGGATCTGCACAGAGCCGCGGTTTACGGAATGAAGCGTGAGCGTGTGCTTTTCTTCGATCTGGAATTGACCGGTGTTTATGATCACGATGAGATTCTGTCGATCTCCGTGACGGACGGTACGGGCAAGGTGATCATGGATACTCTGGTGCGCCCTGTTCACAAGAAGAAGTGGAGGCAGACGGAAAAGATTCACGGAATCACCCCCGAGATGGTGACGGATGCTCCCACGCTTGAGGAGCTGACTCCCGCGATCAAGGAGATCTTTGAGAATGCCGACGTGCTTGTGGCTTACGGTGTTTCCACAGATTACAGTCATATCAAGTATATTTACGATACGGAAGAGGGGCGGCAAGCTCTTCACAGAAAAACACGCTGCGCGTCGATTGAGTTTGTACGTTTTCAGTCGGAGCATTATCCCGATCTTGTGCATGCATCGCTCAGCGATGCCATGGCTTTGCTTGAAATCGAGTGGGACGGAATCGCGCATACCTCCATCGCGGATACGATCGGATGCGCAAAGGTATGGGAAAAGCTCTTCCCGAATTACTACGAGGATTGAGGTGTAGACATGGACCGTATATTTGGTTTGGATCACGCAAGCGAACAGGGAAGCGACGTTGTGCTTCTCACAACCGTGCACGATGACGTGGAGAAAAATCTGCTTTGCGGCATTCTGGAGGAGGAAGAGATTCCTTACCTTCTCAAGGATCGGGGAAGCGGTGAGGTGGTTCGCATTCTTTCCGGCTTTTCTCTCTACGGATCGGATATTTTCGTGCCCTCGGAGCTGTTCGAAAAAGCAAACGAGCTTCTGGACGCTTATCGCAACGGTGAGGTAATTGAAGAAGAGTTCTCCGAGGAGGGAGAGACGGACGAATGAAAGAGATTTTGCTTTGTAAATACGGTGAGATTGTGCTCAAGGGAAGCAACCGCCGTTACTTTGAGGATACGCTTTGCAAAACACTTCGTCACAGAGCCAAAAATTTCGGAAGCTTTGAGATCACGCGCTCGCAAAGCACGCTGATCATCGAGCCGAAGGATGATTTTGCCGATATTGACGGAATGTTCGAAAGTACAAAGAAGGTGTTCGGCATCGTGGGCATCAGCCGCTGTGCCGTTTGCGAAAAAAGCATGGAGGAAATCAAGAGAACTGTGGAGGAATACATTCCTCAGTTCCTTGTCGGAAAGAAAACCTTCAAGGTGGTCGCGAAGCGCTCGGATAAAAAATTCGCTCTGGATTCCATGCAGATCGCGGCGGAGGTCGGCGGATACGTGCTTGCGGCGTGTCCTTATTTGCGGGTGGACGTGAAAGATCCTGAAATCGTTGTGCAGGTGGAGATCCGAGAATTCGGTGCCTACATCCATGCAGGGCAGTTCAAGGGTGCGGGCGG
>JAZSMX010000048.1:0-4706 GCA_045536125.1 Eubacteriales bacterium
ATTTTCGCACACGGCTTGAAATATCCTCGTCCGCGCTTGCTCGCAAGCGGCAATCTTGGAAGAGGATATTATAAGATATTGCGAGGCTTTTTGACGATGTTTATACAATCGTTTGCCTTCCAAAACCTGATCGGTTCGAATTCTTGATGGGTATGCCGTACCTTTGTACGCCTGTCGCCCCAAATTCGACGCTTCTCGCCTAAATCTGCCGAGCCCCTATGGGGGTGTCTCAAATTTTCAATTTGAGACACCCCCTCCATAGAGGCTTTTGCCAAGGGAAGTCTTGGATTACTTACATTCCGAAAGAAGCTGTTCCGATGCGTAAGCGCGGTAGAGGAGATCAAACAACCCTTTGACGCACAAGCCGTCCTTGGCTTCGTTCGGGAGAATCAAGCTTTGATCAAACGGACGGTAGGTTGCCGTGCGGTGAAGCTTTTCAATCAGGGCGGTGTGTGCCATCGCGGTTGCTACCGTACAAACGGGCGAGATCCCTTTTTCGGTGGCGTCAACGGTATCCCACAGCTTTTTGAAATCGTTCGCAAAGGGATTTCCGTAGAATTTTTTGTGCCGGTCCGAAAATACCGCGTAAATCATGCTGCCGTCATCCTCTGAAAAAAAGACCGTTGCTTTTTCAAAGGTGTAAACGAATTCCGGGTTCTTATTGATTCCCGTGGCATGGGACGCAATGAAATAGATCGGTGTCCCATCGGCACGTGCGCGGAGAGAGCAGGTGTCAAAGGTTTCAATGTCGTATGCGCGAAGACAGTCCGCTTCCAATTCGTCGACGCGGGCGCTTTCTTCCATACTTTTTCCCAATAAAAACAGCATATTGTGCAGATAATGCGCGCATGCGTTGGATGCGATGGAATCAAGGACGGTGATACCGTTCTTTTCTATTTTTCCACCCCAACCGCCGCCACGGCGGTAATAGGCAAAATTGCGCGGCCAGCTGATGGCGGTTTTCATGGAGACGGGGGCACCGAGAACTCCGTCAAGAATGTCTCTCTTCAAGGAAAGAATGGCATCCGAAAAGGACCACTGGTAGCCGATGGCAATCGGCATTCCGTATTCCTTTTCGGCAAGCAGCATCGCTTCGGCATCCGAAAGAGTGGGAGCGATCGGCTTTTCGCACAGCACACGCGAACCGTGCTTCATTGCCGCGATGCTTTGCTCGCGATGCAGAAAGGGAGGCGTGCAGATCACGGCGAGATCTGCCGTGTGTTCACGGTAAAATTCTTCCATTGTGGTATATACGGGGACATTGGCAGCCTTCAATCGTTCATAGCTTGAAGAGGATGTCGCAAACGGATCCACCGCCCCCTCCCAGGTGACGTCGGTACGATCGGTCTTTAACAGTTCATTGACGTACAGTGCGCCGTAGCCTCCGATTCCGACCAATAAAATTTTCATAGCGTTCTTCCAATCCTTCGATTTGTTTGTGTATCCGCTGCCTCACGTGCGACAAGGGCTACGCGTGTCAGATAGAAAATTTCATCGGGGGAAAGCAGATCGTTTCCCGC
This sequence comes from Eubacteriales bacterium, assembly GCA_045536125.1. Lineage (GTDB taxonomy): Bacteria > Bacillota > Clostridia > Oscillospirales > CAG-272 > UMGS1865. The sequence goes on from JAZSMX010000048.1 coordinate 1,521, forward strand.
GAGGAATTCTTCCAGAAGTTCGGGGGCGTGGGTGGGCTCGATCGTTTGCACCCCATCTTTGTTCATCAGATGAATTTTTTCGTCGCGCACCTCAAGAATGCCCTCCGTACCGACGCAGCGGATGCGGTCATCGCCGTGGGTGGGCGCGGTTGAGGGACGGTAGTAATCAAGGCTGACGGATGCCATGACGCCGTCCTCCATTGTAAAGCGACAAAGAGCGGCGCGCTCGGGGACACCGAAGCATTGGGCGTCCACCGAAAGAAAATTCTTTCTTGCGAATGCGTAGATCCAGTCGATGGCATGGATGCCCACCCAGGGGATGATGCCCGTGAAGAGCGAGCGGTCGGAGTACCAATCGGGACGTGCGCCGAAGCGGTAGCTTTTCTGTGCGTTCAGAAGCTGCACCTCTCCGACAGCACCCCCACGCACCATCTCAGCTCCCTGCCAAAACGCCGGGGAGACACGAAGATAGTGCATCGCTCCAAAGTGAATGCCGCTTTCTTTGACTGTCGCTTCTACGCGCTCCAGCTCCTCAAGTGTTCCCGCAACGGGCTTTTCGGAGAATACGTCAATCCCGCGACGGGCGCATTCGATCACAACCGCTCCCGTCAAGCCGAAGACGGGGGAGACGATTGCAAGCTTGGGATGTACCGTTTCCAGCATAACGCGAAAGTCATCGAAACGGGGAACGGACGGATCAAAGCTTGCGGGAATCGTTTCGTGACGGCTTCCGGGGGCGATTCCGACAAAGGAAACGTCGCCTCTCTTGGATAACACCTCATAGGCTTGCATGCTGTGACCGCAAAGGCCGATAAAAACAACGTTCATATGTTTCTCCTCAATCATCGTAATCGACGTACATCACCACGTCACTGTGCCAGCCTCCCGTATGCGCTCCGTACAGCCCCTCGTGCCAATAGACGGGAAGGTTGTCCTGCGCGTAGATCGGAGTGGTCGGACGCCAGATTTTGATGTTTTTTTCTTTGGGGATTGCGCGGATCACCTGTTCCAATTCATAGGTGCTTCCGCAATCGTTTGAGAGATAGCTTTCCAGCACGCGACACGTGCCGTCAAACCGCGCAAGATAAATGCGGTTTGTCAAGGTCGGTGCGGGATCGTTCGGGTGAAGTCCCGCTTCGCCGACACCGAAATAGTAGGACATGCCTCCGACGTAGGTTTGCGAGCCGTCGATTATCGTCACGGGGGAGAGGAACTCTCCGCCCTTGGCGATGAGAGACGAAAGCTTCCATGCACCGTCGTGCCAGGTTGCGGAGTAATAGGCGATCGTTTCGGGCGCATTGAGCACAAAGCTTGCAATTCCCACGCGATAAGGCGCGATGGGAGAAACGGCGCACAGACGCACCGTGCTTCCCTCGGGAGATGCGTAGACGGTTGCCAGCTCGTCAAGAGAGAGCACGTCCCCCTTGAAAAGATTTTTTTCGGTTTTTTCACCGTTCATCGTCAGAAGGTTGCCGTCCGCATCAAAGATGCCGCTTCTTACGGTGTGATCCTTTGAAATGCGCGGATGTCCGTAAAGGGCGAAGAACCATTGCTCACTGACACCGTGTGTGCGGTTGGAAAGCAATTGACGGCGGACGTCAAAATAGAACAATCCTCCTGCATCGGATTTGAGAAACACGGTAGGCGCACTCCAGCTCTTGCCTGTGTCGCGTGAGGTGCGAAATTCCCAGGTGACTCCGTTGACGCGCGTAAACAGCCATAATTCACCTCGATGGAGATTTTCGGATAGCTGTGCATAGGTCACGCTGTTTTCATAATGCAGAACGGTTTCCGGACCGAAGGAGGTAAGATCGTAAGGACGCGTTGTAACACGCAGCGTCAGAGTGTGATTGACACCGTGCCCCGTGTATGCCACTGCGATGATTCCGCTTTCCATGACGCAGAGAGAGGGCGCATTGTGCTCGTCCGCCCAGGTACAGTTGAGACGGCAGAGACAAACGTCGCGACTCGGTGTGCGGCTGCATTTGGCATCGATCTCCTTCAAGTGAACTTCACCGATGTCGTTGTAATAGGCGATATAGGTCATTCCGTTGTTTCCGACCATGGATTTTTCGTGAATCCACCAGTCGGTATTGGCACGCTTGATGCGCTTGATCTGTGCGGTATCAAAATCGATCATAACGTTCTCCTTCGATGTGTGTATTGGATCGGCGGATACAGTATAGCAAAAAAATGCGCTTCAAGCAACCGAAAAAATGACAGAAAAGGGTTGAATTTCGAAACAAAGAAAGCTATAATATAGAAAAAAGGAGGAATGGAATTGTTTTACAGTGATCGAACGCGCGGATATGCCCTTCTTGCCGCCTATCGCGTAAAACGCTTGAATGCTGAAACCAATCGGAACGAGGCACGCGAGTTTTCCTCGCTTGCGTTTCGTGTTCGCGGACAAAGTCAATTCTTAACTCACGGAAAAACCTTGTGTGCAGACGAAAAAAGCTTGATTTACATCCCGAAAAACATGGAGTTTACGCATATTGGAGGGAATGAGGAGTTGATCATTCTGCATCTTCGATGCTATGGTGAGGATGACCGTGAGATCACGGTTTTGCATGCAGACGGCGTGGAGGAGCTTTTTGAAAAGCTCTATCGTGAATGGGAAGCGGGGGGCGAACAACGGTATCACCGCTGTATGTCTCTTTTGTACGGGATTCTTGAGACGGTTGAAAAAGCAAAACAAGCGCCACAGGCACTTCCCCCGACTGCCATTGAAGAAGGCGTCCGTTATCTGTATTCGCATTACCGAGACGAATCTCTGACCGTGGCAAGGCTTGCATCCCTGTGCCACGTCAGCGAGGTCTATTTTCGTCGCAGCTTTCATGCGTGCTTTGGTACGTCCCCATGGCAATGCATTCTGGAATTGCGTTTTTCCTATGCGTGCACACTCTTGCGGTCCGGATATTACAGCGTCAAGGAGATCGCGGAAGAGGTCGGCTTTTCCAACGTCAAGTATTTTCGCACCGCATTTGGAAAGCGGTTTGGATGCACGCCGACCGAATACGCGCGCGAGCATTTGTGATGATTTAAAAAAGGGGCTGAGTCACTGACGAAGCCCCCGCGCGCAAAAGCCGACGGTAGGCTTTTGCGTGCCGCGGAATTTGCGGTTTTCGCTTGAAAAATCTCAAAATATCATCCATCAACGGGCGAAACTAAGGCGCGAAGCCGCAA
>JAZSMX010000145.1:0-12380 GCA_045536125.1 Eubacteriales bacterium
ACCTTTGTACGCCTGTCGCCCCGAATTCGACGCTTCTCGCCTAAATCTGCCGAGCCCCTATGGGGGTGTCTCAAATTTTGAATTTGAGACACCCCCGTTTTCGTGGGGCTTTTTTCTTTTTTGAGGATGGCACAGGTCAAAAAATGATGAAATTGATTGGCTTTTTTGAATTTTTGTTGATTTTTGCGATGCTTCGTGTTATACTGGATAGGAAGAGAAGAATACTGAATAATGAATGAAATTTTTTTGATTGCATAATGATGGAACACAAAGAAACGAACGAACAAAAACGGCTCGGGGAGCTTTTGACACCCGAGCGGACGCATGCCTTGCTTTCGTGGTATCGCAGGGAGCAAAGGGAGCTTCCGTGGAGAGAGACGCGCGACCCGTATTGCATCTGGATCTCGGAGATTATGCTTCAGCAGACGAGAGTGGAGGCGGTGAAGCCCTATTACGCGCGCTTTCTGGAAGCCGCACCGACGGTGGAGGCGCTGGCGGCATTGGAGGAGACGGAGCTTTTCAAGCTTTGGGAGGGACTTGGCTATTACTCACGGGCGCGGAATCTTTGGCGCGCCGCGAAGATCGTGACGGAGCGTTACGGCGGCAGAATCCCCGACACCTATGAGGAATTGCGCGCGCTTCCCGGCATCGGAGACTATACCGCGGGGGCGATCGCTTCCATTGCCTACGGCTTGCGCGTTCCCGCCGTGGACGGAAACGTATTGCGCGTGCTCTCACGCCTTTGCGCCTCGGAGGCTGATATCGGGGAGGAAAAGACCAAGCAAGCCTTCCGCGCGGCACTGGAAGAGGTTGTACCCGAGGAGGCGGGGGACTTTACACAGGCGCTGATCGAATTGGGCGCGACGCTGTGCGGTCCTAACATGGAGGCGCAGTGCGAGCGTTGTCCCTTACAGGACGCGTGCCTGGCTTTTTTGGAGGGGCGAGAGAACGAGCTTCCCGTAAAGAAAAAGAAAAAGCCCCGCAGAGTGGAGGACTTGACCGTGCTTCTCGTGCGCGACGGAGAGCGCACGCTGCTCTCCCGACGTCCCGAACGGGGGCTGTTGGCGGGGCTCTACGAGCTTCCCAACGCCAAAGGACACCTGTCGTCCAAGGAGGCGATCGACCTTGTGCGTTCCTTGGGGGCGGAGCCATTACAAATTTCGCGCATTGAGGACGCCAAGCACATCTTTACCCACGTGGAGTGGCATATGATTGCCTACTCTGTGACCGTTTCCGCGGACTTTGACGGCTTGCGGGAGAACGGTAAATTGTTTCTTGTTCCCAACGAAGAAATCCACGCGCGCTACGCGATTCCGTCCGCGTTCGGGGCGTATATCAAATATCTGTAACGGAGCATTAGAAATCAACGGAGGATGTATTATGAAGCACGTTTTTATCATCAACCCCGCGGCGGGGAAGGTGGATTCCTTGGAGCCCCTGACCTCTCTCATTGCGACGCGTGACAACTGTGAGATCTATACCACGAAAGGTCCTCGCGACGCGACGGAATATATCCGCGCGCGCTGTACGGAGAATCCAAATGAACGCGTCCGCTTTTACGCATGCGGAGGCGACGGAACGCTCAACGAGGTTGCCAACGGTGTCGTGGGCTTTGAAAATGCCTCCATGGGCTGCTATCCCTGCGGCTCGGGAAACGATTTCGTGAAATATTTCGGTGGAAAGAAGGTTTTCCGTGACCTTGACGCGCTCCTTGACGCGCCCGAGGAAGAAATCGATCTGATGCGCGTGGGAGACAGATACGCGATCAACGCGACGCATTTCGGCTTTGATTCCGCGGTGGCGACCACCATGCAGAACGTACGGAGAAAGAAGATCATCGGAGGCTCCAATGCCTATACCACGGGTGTCGTGGTGGCACTGTTTCGGGCGATGAAGAACAAATGCACTGTGACGGCAGACGGCGAATGCCTCAACCCCGAGGGAGAGCTGCTGCTTTGCACGGTTGCCAATGGTCAGTACGTCGGCGGCTCCTTCCGCTGCGCGCCGCGCTCCCTTTGCAACGACGGTCTTCTGGAGGTGTGCCTTGTGCGCCCCGTGTCGCACGTGACCTTCATGAAGCTGATCAAGTTTTACAGCAAAGGACTTCATCTGGAAAACCCGAAATTTGAAAAGATCGTTACCTACCGACGTGCCAAAACCGTCGAGATCGACGCTCCCGAAGGATTTGTCTATTCCTTTGACGGAGAATTGATCGAGGACAGCCATTTCACGGTGGAGGTTGTTCCCGGGGCTGTGCGCTTTGCCGTGCCGAAGAACGCGGTGTTTTTGCCGGGCGCGCTTCATATTTCTAAAACAAGAGAGGAAGAAGAGGCTCTTTCTCTTTGACAGAAACCGAATACGGACGGATACGGTGTCACATTCCCCACGGAAGGTTGTCCCCGTATCCGTCTTTTTTTATGCGGAGGGGAGAAAAGGGCGCACGCTTGAAATCCCTTGGAGGATAAAGAGCGGTTTTTGGCAAAAAATGGGGAGCTTTGCGATAAAAAAAGGGGAAAACGGAAAAGAAATTTTTCACAACATATTGATTCTTTTTTGCCTTTATGCTACAATATATATATACATGGGGCGTTTTGCCCAAAAACGGAGCTTCCGTCTCTGACGGCGGCTGACACATATCGGAACGGAGGAACGAAACTTGTATTTTCAGCATGCTTTTTCCCTCGCGGCAAGCGGTGGCGGAACGGTGGCACTCTTCTGGGTGGCGCTTGTTTTCTCTGCTGCTCTGATCGGCGTTGAGGCTTTCGGAATTTATACGTTGATTAAAAAGCTGTTGCCCGTATTCCGTCGCAATTTTGCGTCGGACGAGGATGACGGCAATACGAATACCTACGGAATCGGCGGCGCGGTGCTGATGTTCGGCGCAGTTCCGATGCCCCTGCAGGTCACACTGCTGGTCTTTGTGATCATTGCGGCGGTCGGTGCGGCGGTTCTTGTGGGACTTCTCGTCTTTATGAGAGTGCGCGGCTATGAGATGGGACTGTACGATATGCCCGTGGACGACGGGGAGGATCCGATCGCGGAAACGGCAGAGCCCTCCCAAGAGCCCGACGGGGAAGAGGAGATTCCCGCCTTCCTTGAGACCGAGGAGGAGGCAAAGAGTGCCGACGGAGAGAAGGTCGAGGAAGTGCCGACCATGATCCCCGTCTACAGCTCCGCATGTCCCGAGGGACAGACAGGTCCTTACGTGGAGAAGCACTTTACGGAAACCTACCGTGAGGTCATTCGCGAAACGACCGAGAAATACAGCCCCGCGACCGAGGCGATCCTTCGTGCCATTGAGGAATTGATGAAGGTGAGCATTCAGCTTCGCACCGAACGCGAAATGGCGGTTGCGAACAACGTCGTAGCCGATGCGCCTCTGCCCGTTGACGACGCGGAGGACGGTGACGAGCTTCTTGATGCGGAGGACGGCGCGGAGGATGCCGCCGACGCGGTGGATGCGGATGCCGAGAGCGATCTCTTCTCTGCCAACGAGCGGATTGTAGGCTTTGACGAGGATACCGGCTGTTACATCGTGGCGCACTACCGCAAGAGCCTGGAATCCAAGCTGATCCAGGCACGTCCCGAGGTGAAAAAATATTACAGTGAGATCAAAAACGCGCTTCTTTCCTACGAGGGAACGACCGAGCGCATGACGTGGGCCAAGGACTGCTTCCTCAACGAGCGCATTCCCATGGCGCGCATCAACGTTCGTACGCAGGCACTGGATCTCTATCTTGCCTTGGATCCCAAGACGCTGGAGGACAGCGTGTATCGCGGAAGAGACGTGGGAGAGAAGAAAAAATATGCGGACACGCCCTTTTTGTTCCGTGTCAACTCGCCGCGTAAGCTGACCTTGGCTCTGGAATTGGTACAGCGCACCGCAGAGGAGCACGGATTGGCTCCCATCGATATTGAAAAGGTCAATTACGAGGAGCAGTATCCCTTTGAAGCCACCGACGCATTGGTGGAGCGCGGACTGATCCGCGAATATCTGCGTGAGGAAAAGCCCTCTGCGTCCTTTGAATTGGCGCAGGACGTTGAAGAGCACGCGGACGAGACCGCCAAGGAGGAATCCGCAACGCCCGATTCGCCTGCTGCGACCTTCTCTACCTGGGAGCTTGACGGTGGGGAGGCGACCGAAGAGGTGCGTGCTGCGACAGAGGAAGGTGTCACCGCGGAAGAATTGGTGGCAGAGCCCGGATTTGAGACGGTCAGGACCACCGAGCGCACGTACACGGAAACCTACGTGGGAGATCCCTCCGACGCGGTGAGAGTGAGCTCCGAGCGTACCACGGTGACGAGAAATCCCATTGAAGTGATCACCGATGAGGAAGAAGCGGACGAACAAAAGACGCCTTCCTTGAAGGGGGCTGTGGCAGCGATCACTCTTCTGACCGAGGAAGAGACCGAAGAAGAGATCGAAGAAGAGACCGAAGAAGAGATCGAAGAAGAGATCGAAGAAGAGATCGAAGAAGAGATCGAAGAAGAGACCGAAGAGGTCGAGGAAGAGAAAGAGCCCGACGGCGAGGAGCTTCTCTGGAGCTCCTTTGAGGGTGTGATCAAGGATATTTTCTACGAGGACGAAGAGGAAGAGACAGAAAAGGCAACCGAGGGGGACTTTGGAACCTTTGACGCGGCGGACGAAGAGGACGACGTGCCGTGGGTGGAGGACGAGGAAGTAGCCGAGGAGGAGACCGAGGAAGAGACCGAGGAAGAAGTCGAGGAGGAAGCCGAGGAAGTAGCCGAGGAGGAGACCGAGGAGGAGACCGAGGAAGAGACCGAGGAAGAGACCGAGGAAGAAACCGAGGAAGAAGCCGAGGAGGAAACCGAGGAGGAAACCGAGGAGGAAGCCGAGGAAGAAACCGAGGAAGAAGTCGAGGAGGAAGTCGAGGAGGAAGTCGAGGAGGAAGCCGAGGAGGAAGTCGAGGCAGCTCCCGCGCCCCGTGCAATTCCCGCGAACGATCCCACGGTCGCCTTGATCGACGTTTGTACCTTTGATAAGCATTTTGAAAGCGGTGCGGCAATCAATCTTGACGTTCTGAAGAACGCGGGACTGGTGGACAAGAAGGTCACCAAGCTCAAGCTCTTCGCAAGCGGTGAGCTCAAGGGCAAATTCACCGTAGAGGCGCACCACTTTACCCTGGATGCCATCATGGCGATCAGCGCCGCTGACGGCGATTCCATTATGATTCGATGAAGGGAGGCAGAAGCATGAAACATACCAATCGAAATACGAAACGCTTTTTGTGCGCGGCTGCCGTCCTTTTGGTGCTTTGCACCGCTTTGTTTGTGGGACTTGCGATGGCAACAACGGCAAACGCGGTGACGCATACTCTCAAGGTGAAACTTGACGAGGACAATGCCGCGCGGGTAGAGAACTGCTACGTGGTTTATTATCCCAACGGAGTCGCCTCGGGAAATCCGAGAACCGCTGTGGGAACGCTTGAAAACAACGTTTACACCTTTGAGGGGATCACCGAGGGTGCGGACGTGAACCTGTACGTGCAGACCGCTCCCGGTTGGGAAAGCGACCTTTCAAAGAATGCTTACGCGGACGCGACGAACTCGACGGGCGGAAAGCTGAAGTTTGAGGGCATTGTGACGGAGGGGGATACCTATCGCGGAACCTCGCTTTTTACCACCTCGGGCTACGTGGGAGACCACGAATTTGAGCTTGCCTTTGGGGCGAGATCCAAGTATGAGGTCAAATTCATCGGTCTCGGACGCGGAAATCAGAACTACGATTTCCCCTCGTCCTACACGCCTTCTGAGTATTACACCTTCGGAACGGCTTACGAGCTTCCCGATGGGAACTCTCTGACCGAGCGCAGCACGGGAGCGCTCTTGACGGAAAAGGCGGTATTCCAAGGAAAGTGGAACATCATTCCCTACAGAGGAAGCGACGAGGACAGAGACGGTGAGATTATCGGCGCGGCATTGGCACAGACCGGTACGTACCGAATCCCCGAGGAGCTTGCCGATGCTTCGGGAATTGACAAGACGGCACTTGCCGAGGCGCATAAGTACCGCACCATCTACGTCTATCCCGTATTTTTGGGAGATCCCGTTGAGATCTGGCGCGACGATTACGTCATGAACAGTGAAGGGAAGATCCTTCAGAAGAACGGAACGTTCAAGGAGATCGAGGATCCTCTGACCGCTGACAGGTCGAACTGGTACAAGCTGGGAGACGCCAAGATCGTTGCCGATCGTGAGGAGAAGGCGGGCGGTATCCGTCTTTACACCGAAAAGGCGACGGGTATCGGATATTATGACGATCAGGAATACAAGGCGGGAAGAGTGTATCGGTCCTATCCCGGCTTTGAGGCTTTGGAAAATCCCGCGCTTTACCGAGGGTATGAAAAGCGCATTCTCTCGGAAAACGACAGGATCGTGCGCTTCTATCAGCCCAAGACCTACACCGTCGTGATGGATCACAAGAACGCGGACGGCAAGGTCGAGGTGCCTTATCAATATACCAAGCGTTGCTTGGTCACACCCCGTCCCAGTAGCGGATACGACTTTTTGGGCTGGGAGGTCACGGTGACGATCAACGATCACACCAAGACCTATACCGCAGAAGAGGCGGAGTTTGACGGTGAGAACGGATTCATCACCTACACGCGTGATGCGGAGGGACGGATCAAGTCGGCGGAGATCGCGGGTGGCAGACTCTATCCCGGTTTCGCCTCGGAGAGCAGCACGATCCTCTTCACTGCCACTTGGACACCCGCCAAGTGCAAGATCGAGTACGATCTTGACAACGTGACGGAAGAGGCTGATATTGAGTACAACGAGAAGAAGCTTCCCGATCATTTCATTTTTGATTCGAAAAATGAAGGCGGATTTAAGCGGATCACGATCCCCGTGCCTGCGCGCTCGGGTTACACCTTCGATTCCTGGATCCTCTATCAGAAGAACGAGGACGGCACACTGACCGAGCGAGTCAGATATTTGCGTGAATTCTACGCAAATCAATACGATGCCGACGGGAACTTTATGTTCGGAACTGACGATCATCCCTATGATATCGTCTTAAAGCCCCAATGGATCGCCAACGGCTATCAGGTGGTGCTTGATCCCAACGATGCGGCAACCGCCGTGACCACTCCCATTCCGGGAGACGCGAGCCTTGGAAAGACGGTTTACAAGTTTGATGCTCCCTTTACCTTGGATCGCAACCTTAATCCCCCCTTGTGTACGGGATATATCTTTGACGGATATTACAGCAAGCCCGAGGGCGGTAAAAAGTATATCAATGCGGATTGCACCGCGGTAGAGGACGTCCTCTTTACCGAATATGAGACCGACGAAAACGGAAAGGTCGTTCTCTACGCACATTGGACGCCAAGACAATTTAACGTCTTCTTCAGTACCGCTGCGTATGATTCCATAATGGGAACGGGAAGCATTCTTCCAAAGGAAGTGCCGAGTGCCGCCGTCAACGTCTTTATTCAGCACAAGACCTCTCTTGGAGAGAATCTCCACAGCGACAAGGATGATGAGTGGAGCGAATGGGAGGCGGTCAGCGGACCGCGGCTCTATGACTTCGGTACACAGTTCCGCTTCCGCATCGAATGCCCCGAGGGCTTTAAGACCGTATCTCTTCTGGAAAAGACCTCCGGTGAAATGAGCGCACGCATCCATGACAATCCCTTCTACACCGAGACGCTGACTCTGGGAGCTTTCCCGTCCGAGGACGGTTCGATCGTGGGCAAGGCGATAGACATGCACTTCGGTGTCCGCATCTGTCCCATGATCTCTCCCCTCACGGAGGAGGAGATGGAGGCTTTGGAGGACAGCATCGATTATATCAATGAAACGGTCGGAGGATTTCCGAACAACGAGGCGTTCCGTCTGATGATCGGAAACGCGATCTTGGAGGTGACCGTCAAGGACGGCAAGATCGTGGAGACGGGAGAAACCTACGCTCCCATTCACAATGCCTTCTTTGGAAGGGACGTCGAGGTGTACCGCCGCGGTGACGGCGTGGAGTGGGCGGACAGTGAAGCGCGTGAGCTTTACTTCAATGCCCGTCCCGATGCTCCCTCAAAGGATGCCTTCACGATTGATTCCTCTCTGGAGGACCGACTGCATACCTCTTTGGCAGAGGGTGCGGAATTGGATCTCTCCCTGTATGAATTTGCCGTGTCGGCTTCGGACAATCCCACGCTGCTCGGACGTGACGTCTGGCAGAGCGAGGGACGCGATCTCTTCCGCACGGGAACCGGGGAGGAGGAGATCGTCCGTCCCGGAACTGCGTACTACGTATTCGTTCGTATCAAGGCGACCACCGACGCGCCGCACGGTGAGGAGTGCATCCTTCTTGCCTATCCCACCGCGTATGAAAAATACCGCGAGGAGCGTCTTGCCTACCTTGACAACCTTCTGGACGAGGCATTCTGCGGAGTGAGCGTTGAGAAGCTGATCAACGCTACCAAGGTTTCCGTGGAGACCGTGATCGCCGCCATTGCCGCTTCGATCGAGGACGGTACGGCGGATATGTCCACTGTTTCGGTATGGAGAGACGTCGAGGCGATCATCGAGCTCTTTGAAACCGATCTCGTGCTTGCAAAGCACAAGGATGCGGCAGAAAAAGCGCTGAACGATTTCATTGCCGATGCAGAGCTTCACAGCTTCTATACCGATGCGAATCTCGCGCTTCTCAGAGGATACGTGGCGAACGTGACGCCCTTCATCCGTGAGAGTACAAGCACCGAGGAGGTCGATTCTTATCTTTCGGGTGCATGGAAGGATATGACCTCCGTACCCCGAGCCGCTGTGATCTCCGAGGACGGAACGCTGCGCGTGGAAAGCCTGCGCGGACTTCCTTACGGATCGACTCTGACACTGGTACGCAAGGATCCCATCGATGCGGAGCTTCTTGACAGCATTCGACGTGCCGTCAATCAAGGTCTGATCCGCTCCACCGCCGAGGAGGACGACAAGGCCGCCAAGAGCCTTCTGTCGGGACTGGACGCGGTGGCATATTACACCTTCTCCTTGAACCGGGCGGTTCTGAAAAAGGGCGACTCTCTGACAATACGTCTGACGATTCCCGAGGATCTTCGCGGTGAGAGCGGCCTCCGCGTGGCATATTACGATGCCGTCAGCGGTCAGCTCATTCTCCTTGCCTCCGACGAGGTGGAGAACGACGGTGACGTGCTGGTCTTCTATGCGGATGAAATTCGCGACTTCGTGATCTTCGCGGACGCGACCGTGGATCTGACAGGGTTCCTGGTTGCCATGAGCATTCTCCTCCTTTGCCAGCTTGCCGCTCTTGCATTCCTTCTGATGAATTTCGTAAGACGTCAAAGAGCGATCAAGCATCGCGCGTCGGCGGTACTTCCCGCCATCGCTCTCTCCATTCACTTTTCTCCCTTCGGAGCGGACGTAGCACTCCTTGTGATGGCAATTCTTGCGATCCTTCTCCAGGCGGCGATCTTCCTCCTGCTTTGGAAGCTGCGCCCTGTCTACGTAGGCCCCTTGAAGAAACAGCGCGCTACCGATGAGGGCGAGCTTGACGAAGAGCTTGACGAAGAGCTTGACGGGGAAGAGAGCGACGAAGGAGATCTTGACGGAGAGCAGGAGGACTCTTATCTTGAAGAGGACGACGGCAGCGCTTACGAGGACATCGAGCCCTTTGACGACGAGGAAGAGACCGAGGTGGTCTATGACGATGAAGAGCTTTACGTCGACGAGGACGATGAGCTTCTTGACGGTGAGGAAGAGCCCGACAGAGCCGCTCCCACCGCGGGAAAGATCTTTATTTCCGAGGAGGGAGAGGTCTTCTACGGCGATGAGTATTCAAGCGCGGGAATGAAGGAATTCAATCTCGGAGAAGAAGAGCCCGATGAGGGCGAAGCGCTCTTCGAGCTTCACGGCGAGGACGAGCCCTACGACGACGAGGAATCTCTTTATAAGTATGATGAATAAACCGTAAGCTACGGGGCTGTCACAAATGCTTTTGATCGCATTTGTGACAGCCCCACCTATTTTAAAAAGAGAAGAGAGAAGAGAGAAGAGTGAAGAGAGGAAAGTTGTACAATAAAAATGGACAAAACGAAGAGTTAAGAAGAGAGAAGAGTGGACATATTGCTTTGCAAGAACAAGCACGGCGGACACCGATGGGCGTCCGCCGTGCTTGTCGTTTTTAATTTTCTGTGTTCGGTTCTGATCAGCCGTTTTCGATAGATGCGAAGGAGGAGATCGGAACGAAATAAACAACGCCGTTGCTTTCAATCGCGTACCACATTGCCGCAGAGCCCGTCTGTCTTGCGACGAGAACCGCCTGATCGTCCTTGCGGAGCGTGAATACGGGAGATACCTTTTGGGTATCCTCGTAAGGAATGTCGTAAGCGTTTGCCGTGCCGGTTGCCGTGATGGTCAAGGGCTGATCCATCAGATGGAAGCTGGGATACGCATTCGTGAGATTGTTCAAGGTCACCTTGATCGCACCCGTGGAATCGGAGGTCACGTACTGGGGAAGGGCGGTGATGAATGCGTAGGAAACGCTCTTGTTCTCTGCCGTTCTCTCAATGATGTACCAGTCCGCGTTGTTGGTCGCTACCACGGTGATCTCCGTGGGCTTCGGTGCGTCCTTCTTGGTGGTCACGCTTCCGATGACGTTGCTGGTCTCGGAGTCGATCGCGCCTGTGGTCAGGGCAGGGGTGGAACGGAGACGTACGGGGTTGTCCGCCAAGGGATTCTTGACGATATACATCGTGACGGGAGCGATTTCCTTAAAGGTGGGGTAGAGCGTCAGAATGCTCGAAAGAGAAAGATTCTCGATGGTAGGCAGTGCCTTCTCGTCCAGATACTGGGATGCGATGTAGCCCTGCTTGGTGGTTGCGGGGTCTCCGTCCTTTGCGGGAGGCAGGAATGCGGTGACGTAGCTCCAACGCATGGTGTTGCCTTCCTCGTCGGTGACGTTGCCTTCCTTCTCAACGGACACCTTGATGCCCGCGGAGGTGAACTTCGTTACCACGGTGGTGGAGGAAACGATGGGCGCGGAGCGCAGGTAAAGTCCCGCGGTGGAGGTATACATGGTCTTGGGAGGATTGCACTCTACGAAGTTTGCTTCGTAAGGATTGGAAGCAAAGGGACTTCCGCCGGGCTCGGAGGAAACGAGTGTTGCGTTGACGTAGTAGTAAATCTGTGTGCCCGTGTTCTCGTCCGTCTCAAAGAGGATCTTGAACCACGTTCCGTTGGTGGCGACTGCGGTGATCGCATCGTCCTTGCCGAAGGAGCCCATGACTGTGGAGTATTCCGCAGCAACGGGATACTTGCGGACGTTGAGTCCGTCGGTCAGAGAGTAAACGGTTTGCGTACCGCCCGTGACCAGCTCGAAATCAGAGCCCGTGATGTCGGTTCTCGTGACGTAGTTGTTGGAGATGTATCCCTCATAGACCTGTCCGTCAAGCTCGTTCGTATAGGAAACGAAGCTCCATGCGGTGCTCACCTTGGTGCGCTTCAGTTGCGCACCGGGAGAGAGTGTGAGGATCGCGTCGGCAGAGCCGTCAGCCTGCTGACGCAGATATGCGGTGGAGTGAGTGTAGATGACCTCATCGGCATTCGCCCAGAAATCCTCCGTCTGGTTGAAGCTGTCCTCAAAGAGGTAATCAAAGGAGTCGGATTCGGTGTCCGAAACGTCGTCCTTCTCGCCGCCACCCACGCAGGAAGCCAACGACAGCGTCATCACGCCCGCCAAAAGCAACGTTAAAATTCTTTTTTTCATGTTTACAATCCTTTCTCTGTTGTTCTATGCCGTTTTCGTACGTACAAGAGGGCTTGTACGGAGTCAATTCGCTATATATTGATATACATATATCATTATAACATACCCGTTGTGCCTTGTCAATGAATTTTTTGCGTTTTTGAGGGAAAAATTAAAATATTTTTTATTTTAGGAAAAGTCCTCCCGATGCGCTTTTCAAAGCGCATAAATCTCTGCTTTTTCGGGAACAACTGATAAAAAAGGGGGTGGCTTCGGGTGCGTGAAACGATCGATCTGAATGCGGCATTCGCCTCGTATGCGGGTGTGGTGGGAAAGAGGGAGCACGAAGGTCCCCTGGGGGCTTGCTTCGATCTGTTTGATACCACCGACCGATTCGGTAAAACGACGTGGGAGGATGCCGAGAGCGAGATGCAACGCATCGCCTTGGACGCGGCGCTTTCCAAGAGAGGGATCGGCACGGAGGAGGTCGGCGCGCTTCTGGCGGGAGATCTGCTCAATCAGTGCGTCGGCTCGTCCTACGGGCTTCTTTCCTTCGGCATTCCGTTTTTGGGACTGTACGGTGCTTGCTCCACCGCGGCGGAGAGCATTCTGCTTTCCTCGGTTTTGGTGTCGCACCGCGTGTTTGCGCGCGTGGGGGCGG
>JAZSMX010000070.1:0-9748 GCA_045536125.1 Eubacteriales bacterium
ACGGAGCGACAGCCCCATCGGCACACTGTCGCCGCTTCCGCGACCGGAGCAATAGATACAGCCTCCCGTGGAGCATCTTCCGTCAATGTTCGGGCAGGTGAATCCCGCATCGATGGGAAGCTTGGCGCACTTGCCGCCGAAGGCTCTTTTCATATGGTAATCATAGGTGTGATACCGCTTATTGGTATCACTGTATAAAAAAGGATTCTCGCTTGCCTGTGACATACTCCCTCTTTTCTTCAAAAGCCGCCGTGCTGGTCCACGGCGGCTTTTGAATCATTTAGTTTTCTTTATTCAGCAAAAGCCGTTCGATCGCGGCAATACGCGCGCAGAGCGTCAGCACCTTCATAGCCGTTTTCAGACTACGCACATCCGGGAAGGTGGGAGCAATGCGAATGTTGCTGTCATAAGGATCGGAACGGTAAGGATAGGTTGCTCCAACGTCGGTCAGCTTGACACCTGCTTCACGGCAAAGCGCATAGGTGCGCTTTGCACATCCGGGCATCAGATAAAGGCTGACAAAATAACCGCCCAGAGGCTTCGTCCAACGTGCAATACCCGTCTTACCGAGATCGGCATCCAAGGTATCAAGTACAATTTCAAATTTCGGACGGATCAGATCGGCAAGCTCCATCATATGGTTGCGAATATTTGCCGCAGAGCCGAAATAACGCACGTGGCGCAATTGATTGATCTTGTCAAAGCCAATGGTCTGTGCACCGATGATGGGCATGATCTGTGCCAGGTTCTCGCACGATGCCGCCATGATTGCAACCCCTGATCCGGGGAAGGAAATTTTTGAGGTAGAAGCAAAATAGAACACACGATTTCCGTGTCCGTTTTTCTCGCATGCCTCAAAAATATCCGCAAGAACGTCTGCTCTGTCATGGTAGAGATCGTGTACGGCATAGGCATTGTCCCAGAAAATTCGGAAATCCTTCGCCGCCGTTTTCATTTTACCGAATCTCTCCACCGTCTCGTCGGAATACGTAATTCCGTCGGGATTGGAGTATTTGGGACAACACCAGATTCCCTTGACTGTGGGATCGGATGCAGCCAGCTTTTCCACAGCATCCATATCAGGCCCTGTGGGAGTCATAGCAACGGGAAGCATTTTGATACCGAGGGATTCACAGATCGCAAAATGGCGGTCATATCCGGGAGCGGGACAAATAAATTTGATACTTTCCTCACGAATCCAAGGGCGGTCGCTGTCACACACACCGTACAAAAGTGCGCGGGCAACCGTATCGTACATCAAATTCAAGGAAGAGTTGCCGCCGATGAAAAGCTTTTCCTTCGGAATGTTCAGCAAATCCGAAAAAAGCTGCTTTGCTTCTCCGATTCCGTCAAGCACACCGTAATTGCGGCAATCGAAGCCATCCGCAGTGCGGCAATCGTACGAGGAATCGATACAATGAAGCATTCCCTGCAAAAGATCCAGCTGGTCTGCTCCCGGCTTTCCGCGCGACAGATCCAAGGTCAGCTGCTTTGTTTTTATAGTTTCATATTCATCCTGTAAGGCGGTGAGCGTCTCTAAGAGTGTTTCTTTGTTAAGGTTTGCAAATTCCATGGGGCTGAGTCTCCTTTTTTTATCTCCTTAACAGTATATCACGGTCCACACAAAAATGCAATAGCTTTTGCATTTTTTATCCTCGTTTCTTGCAAATATTTTTTCAATCCTCGGCAGTTTCCCAAAACAGATCGATAATTTCTGCAAGTTCAGATGCACTTCTTGCATACTGAAGATGTGACCAATGTGACGGAAATAACATTCTTGTCCTCTCGTCCGCATAACGGTCATCAATCAGAACGACCACGCCGCGATCCTCTTCCCTGCGAATCACCCGTCCCGCCGCTTGAAGTACACGGTTCATTCCCGGATAAACGTAGGCATAATCGAAGCCTCTCTCTCGTGTGCTTTCATAGTGTTCAGAGAGAATGTTTCCTTCGTTGGAAAGCGCAGAAAGTCCCGTTCCGACAATAACCGTTCCGATCAAGCGTTTTCCGGGAAGGTCAACGCCCTCCGAAAAAGAGCCGCCCAACACGCAAAATCCGATCCGAAGACCACTGTCCTCCTTGAAGGAATCCAAAAACGCTTCCTTTTCGTGAGCACTCATGCCGCGTGTTTGCTTAATCAACGTCAATTTCGGATACTTCTTCGAAAATTCGGAGAACACGTGCTCCATATAATCGTACGACGGAAAATACACAAGGTAGTTCCCCTTTTGTCCGCTCACCGTTGCGGCAATCGCAGAAACGATCTTGCGGTAGGAGCGTTCTCTGTCCTCGTATCTTGTGCTGAAACCCGTCAGAGCGCAAAGACAAAGCCGTTCGGGATCAAAGGGAGACGCAAGCGTGAGCTTGACAGCCCCCTTTCCGCCCCCCAGAATATCCGCAAAATAATCGATGGGTGTCATGGTCGCCGAAAAGAGAACTGAGGCGTGCGCCGCCGACATACGGACGTCCAGAACGCTTGCGGGATCAAGGCAAAGAAGATGTACGGAGGTCTTTTCCCCCTCCGCTTCAACAAAGGTAAGGAAGGAACCGTCAAAGAATTCTCCGATGATGCCAAATTTTTTAAGAGAACCGTTCAAGCTGTGAACAATCGTTTCGTGAGCATCCCCTCTGTGCCCGCGAAGCCATCCGTCAAGATAAAGGCGCGTTTCATGCACAAGCGACAAAAAGTGTAGGGGCGGTGCATGGTTCAGATCATACCCGCGCTCGATTCCGTCCGCATCCTTTTGAAGGGTGTCGCGACACAAGCGGCGCAATCCCACCATGGCAACGTTCAGCGCTTCCACCTTCTTTGACAAGGGATCCTCCCTGTCAAGCTGTGCGTATAGCTGTCGTGAGAGCGTATCGTCAAGACAAGCGGAATACATCGCGCGTGCGCGATCCGCAAGATTGTGCGCCTCATCCACAAGAAGTGCGTTTTTTCCGGGAAGTGCATCGTCCGAAAAATAGCGACGCAAATATACCATGGGATCAAAAACGTAATTATAGTCGCAAATGATCACGTCGCAAAGCTCGGAAAGCTCCAGCTGAAATTCATACGGACAGAGATTGTACTTGTCGGAAATCGCCTCCACGGTGGAACGGGAAAAGCCGTACCGCTGTGAAAGAAGCTCGCAGATTGCCACAGAGCAACGCTCATAAAAGCCTTTGGCACGCGGACAGTCCTGCGGATGACAGTGATGCGAGATCCCCATGGGATCGTGACGTGCTGCTTCGTTTCTGCAAAGCTGATCCCTGGCTGACAGAACCACCGTGCGCAAACGTGCTCCCGACTCAAACAGTGCGGATGCCGCCGCAAACGCCTCGCGGCGCACCGATGCTTTTGCCGTCAGATAAAAAATTCTGTCGATATGCCCCTCTCCCAAGGCTCTCATTGCGGGATAGAGGGTAGAGATCGTTTTTCCGATTCCTGTCGGTGCTTCCGCAAAAAGTCGCTTTCCCGCGCGAAGATCGCGATAACACTCCTTGATCAACGTCTCCTGCCCGTCTCTCAAGGAAGAAAACGGAAAATGCGCTTCCCGCGCCGAGGGACGCAGGGAAAGCTCATGCTCAGACAAAATCTTCGCACGCCAGAAAATGCGCCGCAGCAGCTCGAAAAAATATTTTTCAAGCATCTCCCGCGTTTGAAGAGAGGTCACGTATCGGATGCTGCCATCCTCAATGCAGTAATAGGTCAAGCGTGTTTTGATACAGTCAAGATCACGCTGAATGCACAAAAAATAAGCGTAGCAATTCAGCTGTGCCGTATGTGCCGCGGCGGGGGTTGCATGAAAGGCTTTTTTCTTGACTGTCTTGATCTCATCCACCGTCAAGACGTCTCCCGATATCACACCGTCGGCACGTCCCGATATTTCAAAAGTAAGTCCCTCAAAAAGCACCGTGTGGACAAGCGGTAATTCCGCAGTATACAGTCCTCCCGCCTCCGCCTGTAAGCGCTTATGCACCTCTGCGCCCAGCAAGGCACGAGAAAGAGGGGGGCGTCCCGAAGCATAGCGAAGATCCAGATCCCGCGGTCCGTCTGCCATGGCACACAGCTCTCCGACGGAAAGCGTAACGACTGCACGGTCAAGCTCGTATTTCACACGTTCCCCCTCCTTTCTTTAAAATTGCTTTTTGATCACTGAATCCCCTTCCACACGTCCTTGTATTCTTCCAATTCATCCAGGAAATATGCGCGGCTCCAAGCTGTTTTTCCCTTGGCATCTCGCACGGTCACACGGATGAAGGGGCGGTTCAAAAGCTTATTCGGAACGGAGTCCGCAAGGTATTGCGTCAGATCAAACACCGCCTCGGTCACGGGAGCGTCCTCGGACGCGTTTAGAGACTTTGTAACGCGACGTTCGGTGTTCACGTAGATTCCGATTGCTTCACTCGTCTTGACGTGAAGCTTTCCGTCCTCAAGATAAAGCTCCTTGATCTCGGGACCGGTGGAGGCATAATGGTCTCCTCTCTTCAATGCCGCAATCACGCTTGAATAATCCAAGGATTCCGCCTTCACCATATTCCAACCGCCGAACGCATCCCTCAAAGAGTGCGAATCGTCCGCCGCAACGGGATAAACGCTCTTGCCAAGGCGCAAAAGATCCTCAAATGCTTGCGTATTGTCATAAAAACCGGAACGAGCACCACCTGTATTGAAAACCTCAACCCCCCAAAGCCCGTCAATTCCCGCATAATCGTTATAATCGTGTAAGGACCATGAAGGATGATTCAGACATACGAAGAACCCCTCTTTTTTGGCATTTTCCACCACCTCGTTGGCGCACTCGACCGTAAAACGGCGCGGATAGTTATACTTCTTCATTTCCTCGGTAACGTACATGCGGGCACTTTGGAGCCAAACGCTACCAAAGGTGAATGCAGAACTGATATCGTTTTCGGGATCCTCGGCATAAAGATTCAAATGATAGCAGTCAACGTATTGGAAGGGCTTTCCGGGAGCGCAATCAATGATTGAGATCTCATATCCCGTCAAAGCCAAAAAGGATTCATCGCTCAATTGATTCTGCGGCACAATCACCTCGTGATCCGTATAAGCGAGAATGGAATATCCTGCCCTCTTATACGCATCCTTCATTTCCTCAGGAGTAAGGCTTCCGTCGGAAACCGTCGTATGTGTATGTAAATTCGCCTTATAAAACCGTCCTTTAGAAGGTAAAAGCTCGTACCTCATAGTAATCTCCTTTTAACAGAAAAGCCGGTGCTGTGTATACAACCAAGACAATTTTATCACATTATTCATATAAAAACAATGTTTTTTTCAAAAAAAAACACAAAATGTTCTTGCATTTTACAAAGAAATAGAGTATGATATATAAGATAGAATGAAGTAGTATTGCTATTTGGAGGTTTTGCCATGCTGGGTTACGTCCGCACAGACATGCCGGAATTGCGCATGCGGGAATATGAATGCTACCGTTCCCTTTACTGCGGACTCTGCCGACACATGGGAACGTGCACGGGACAGTGCTCCCGCCTCTCTCTTTCCTATGATTTTGTATTTCTCGCGACGGTACGGATGTCGCTGCTGCAAGAGAAGCTGACCTTCCAAAAAAAGCGTTGTCTTGTTCATCCCTTCAAAAAAAGAAGCTGCGTTGTCGATTCTCCCACGCTCCGTTACTGTGCGGATGCATCGGCACTCCTTTCCTATCATAAGCTCCGCGACGATCTTGCGGATGAGAAGGGACTGAAAAAGCTTCGTGCGAGATTTGCGCTTCTGTTTTTCCGCGGTGGCTACAAACGTGCGCGCCGCCGTCATCCGCAGCTTGACCTGTCTATCTCCGAGCATTTAAACAAGCTTTCAGAATACGAAAAGGACACCTCTGCCCCGCCCAGTGCCGATGCTCCCGCTGCGATCTTCGCTGCCTTGATGGCGGACGTATTTTCCTACGAACTTGACGGGACCGACGCGCGCATCGCGTCTGCGGTCGGACGCTCCGTCGGAAACTGGGTATATCTTGCTGATGCCGCCGACGATTACAAAAAGGATCTTGAAAGCAACAGCTTCAATCCTTATCTTCGACTCTTTGGCTCTGAATTTTCAAAGGAGCAAAGAGCCACGGTCAAAATAGCAATGACCAACCATCTTTTGGAGGCAGAACGTGCCTTTGAATTGATCGATGATTTTCCCTCCTCCGAGCTTCGGGAAATTTTTGCAAACATTCTCTTTCTCGGGCTTCCGCGCACGGCGGATCAAATACTTGATGAAACTTTGAAAGGTAAACCGAAAAAACATGAAGAATCCATATGAGGTACTCGGCGTCTCCCCCAACGCCTCCGATGATGAGATTAAGAAGGCATACCGCTCGCTCGTACGGAAATATCATCCCGACAAATACCGTGACAGCGATCTTTCCGACCTCGCCAATGAAAAAATGAAGGAGGTCAACGCCGCATACGAGGAAATTCAGAAGATGCGCGAAAACGGAAAGAACAAAGGACCTGACAGCGACTCAAGCAGCACCCATTCCTCAGGCTCCACTCCCCAGTTTGCCGAAATTCGCCGCATGATCAACAAAAACAATATCCAGCAAGCGGAAAACGCTTTGCGCTCCATGGATGCCTCGATGCAGAATGCAGAGTGGCACTTCCTCATGGGGTGCATTGCGCTCAAGCGCGGCTATTACGTAGATGCACAGAATCTCTTTGACCGCGCTTGCGGAATGGATCCCGGCAATATGGAATATCGCAATGCCCGCGATCAGCTCCGTAACAGCTCCTCGAACTACGGTGCGGGCTACCGTACCACCTCCAATGCCGACACAGCGTGCAACTGCTGCTCCAATCTGATTTGTGCCGACTGCTGTTGCGAAATGATGGGCGGCGATCTGATCAGCTGCTGCTGATAGGAGGCACGCTTATGGCAAACAGTTCAAGAAAGCAGATCAAGTATCTCACCATCAGTGCTATGCTTTCGGCACTCGGTGTGATCATTCTGGCGCTCGGCTCGTTCATTGAGGTCATCGATCTGACCGTCGCGGTCGTCGCTTCCATCCTCTGCGTTTGGGCGGTGATCGAAATGGGGGGCATTTACCCTTGGATGATCTGGATCGTCACATCCGTAGTCGGATTTCTTCTGCTCCCTCTGAAAACCCCTGCTCTCTTTTATGCCATCGCCTTCGGTTTTTATCCCATGATCAAGGAGCTTGCGGAAAAGCATCCTCGCGTTCTTGCGTGGGTGATCAAAATCATCACCTTCCACGCATGTCTTGGTTTGATGTTCTTGGGACTTTGGCTCTTCTTCCCCGCAATGCTTGAGGGCGTTTTTCAGATCTGGATGCTGCTTCTGCTGTACGTAGCAGCGCTCGCAGTGTTTATCGTATACGATATCGCACTTTCAAGACTGATCACACTCTACGTTTTCAAATTCAGAAGCAGATTCAAGTTAAAATAAAACAATTCCGCAATGAACGTTTGAAAAAGCGTTTGTTGCAAAACAAAAAATCCCACGCGAAAATTTCCGCGTGGGATTTTTTGAATCCTTCCGAATTCGATCTTACTTCAGAGCTGCCTGAGCGGCTGCAAGACGTGCGATCGGAACACGGTAGGGAGAGCAGGAAACGTAATCCAAGCCGATGGAGTGGCAGAACTCAACGGACGTGGGATCACCGCCGTGCTCACCGCAGATACCAACGTGGAGGTTGGGATTCACGGGACGGCCGAGAGTGATTGCCATGTTCATGAGCTTACCGACACCGGTCTGGTCAAGCTTTGCAAAGGGATCGTTCTCGAAGATCTTTGCATCGTAGTAAGCGCCGAGGAACTTGCCTGCGTCGTCACGGGAGAAGCCGTAGGTCATCTGCGTCAGATCGTTGGTACCGAAGCAGAAGAAGTCAGCGTTTGCAGCGATCTCATCAGCGGTCAGACATGCACGAGGAATCTCGATCATGGTACCAACCTCATACTCAAGAGTTACGCCTGCAGCAGCGATCTCAGCATCAGCGGTTGCAACAACAACGCTCTTAACGTACTTCAATTCCTTAACGTCGCCAACCAGAGGAATCATGATCTCGGGCTTTACGTTCCAGTCAGCATGCTTCTTCTGTACGTTGATTGCCGCACGGATGACAGCAGCGGTCTGCATCTTGGCGATTTCGGGATAGGTGACTGCCAGACGGCATCCACGGTGACCCATCATGGGGTTGAACTCGTGGAGAGAGGAGATGATTGCCTTGATGGACTCAACACTCTTGTTCTGTGCCTTTGCGAGAAGAGCGATGTCTTCCTCGGTGGTAGGAACGAACTCATGGAGAGGAGGATCAAGGAAGCGGATACAAACGGGAGTACCCTCAAGAGCCTCGTAGAGAGCCTCGAAGTCGGACTGCTGCATGGGAAGAATCTTTGCAAGAGCAATTTCTCTTTCCTCAACAGTCTCGGAGCAGATCATTTCACGGAATGCGTCGATTCTGCCTTCACCGAAGAACATATGCTCGGTACGGCAAAGACCGATACCCTCAGCGCCCAGCTCACGAGCCTTCTTTGCGTCCGTGGGAGTATCAGCATTGGTTCTTACCTTCAGAGTTCTGAACTCATCAGCCCAGCCCATGATGGTACCGAAGTTTCCGGAGATCTCAGCATCCACAGTGGGAACAAGACCGTCGTAAATGTTACCGGTAGAACCGTCGATGGAGATGCAATCACCCTCGTGATAGGTCTTGCCTGCGAGCGTGAACTGCTTGTTCTCCTCGTCCATAGCGATCTCACCGCAACCGGAAACGCAGCACTTACCCATACCGCGAGCAACAACTGCTGCGTGAGAGGTCATACCGCCGCGAACGGTCAGGATACCCTGAGAAGCCTTCATACCCGTGATATCCTCGGGAGAGGTCTCAAGACGAACAAGAACGACCTTCTTACCTGCATTGTTCCAAGTCTCTGCATCCTCTGCGGAGAAGACGATCTGACCGCAAGCAGCACCGGGAGAAGCACCCAAGCCCTTACCGATGGGAGTAGCAGCCTTGAGAGCCTTTGCGTTGAACTGGGGATGGAGAAGAGTGTCAAGGTTTCTGGGGTCGATCATCTGAACAGCCTCAGCCTTGGTCTTGTGTCCCTCTGCAACGAGGTCAACAGCGATCTGGAGAGCTGCCTGAGCAGTTCTCTTACCGTTACGGGTCTGGAGCATATAGAGCTTCTCGTTCTCAACGGTGAACTCCATATCCTGCATATCATGATAGTGGTTCTCAAGGATCTCGCAGATCTCACGGAACTGTGCGTAAGCTGCGGGGAACTTGTCTGCCATCTCTGCGATGGGCATCGGCGTACGAACACCTGCAACAACGTCCTCACCCTGTGCGTTTACAAGGAACTCACCCATGAGCTTCTTCTCACCGGTTGCAGGATCACGGGTAAATGCAACACCGGTACCACAGTCATCACCCATGTTACCGAATGCCATTGCCTGTACGTTAACAGCGGTACCCCAAGAATAAGGAATATCGTTGTCACGACGGTAAACGTTTGCACGGGGGTTATCCCATGAACGGAATACTGCTTCAACAGCGCCCATGAGCTGAACCTTAGGATCGGAGGGGAAGTCAGAACCGATCTTAGCCTTATATTCAGCCTTGAACTGACCTGCAAGCTCCTTGAGATCGTCAGCGGTAAGCTCAACGTCGAAGGTTACGCCCTTTTCTTCCTTCATCTTGTCGATGAGCTCTTCAAAGTACTTCTTACCAACCTCCATAACAACGTCGGAGTACATCTGGATAAATCTTCTGTAGCAGTCCCAAGC
>JAZSMX010000058.1:0-17042 GCA_045536125.1 Eubacteriales bacterium
CATGGCTTCTCAACTACACCAACCCCATGGCAATGCTTACAGGCTACATGCAGCGCTACACGAACGTCAAGACGGTCGGTCTTTGCCACAGCGTGCAGGTCTGCCCCGAAGCAATCCTTTCGGGTGTTGGCATGAAGGACAAGCTGGAGGGCTGCAAAACAAAGATTGCGGGCATCAATCACATGGCTTGGCTGCTTGAAATCTACGACAAGGACGGAAACGACCTCTATCCCGAAATCCGCCGACGTGCCAAAGAAAAGAACGCCAATGAAAAGCACCATGATATGGTCCGCTTTGATTACATCGAAAAATTGGGCTACTACTGCACCGAAAGCAGCGAGCATAATGCGGAATACAATCCCTTCTACATCAAGCAAGGGCGCGACGATCTGATCGAAAAGTTCAACATTCCGCTGGATGAGTATCCGCGTCGCTGCGTCAACCAGATCGCAAACTGGAAGAATCAAAAGGAAGAGATCATGAACGGTGGCAAGGTTCAGCACACCCGTTCCCTTGAGTACGCATCTCACATCATGGAAGCAATCGTGACCAATACCCCCTACAAGATCGGCGGTAACGTCATCAACAACGGTTGCATCTCCAACCTGCCCGCCAAGGCATGCGTCGAGGTTCCCTGTATCGTTGATAACAATGGCATCACCCCCACCTACGTCGGTGATCTTCCCCTCCAGCTCGCGGCAATGAACGCATCGAACATTTATCCCCAGATGCTGACAATTGAAGCGGCTTACACAGGCAAGAAGGAATACCTCTATCAGGCGGCAATGATGGATCCTCTGACGGGCGCACAGCTTTCCACCGATGAGATCGTGGCAATGTGCGATGAGCTTATCGAAGCCCACACCAATGCGGGATATCCGATCTTCTGATTGATTTTCCACGGATCTATCGCAGATTTCAAATTTGCGATAGATCCGTGTCTCCTTTGTCATGCACATCTCTTCTGTTTCTTTTTTGTAAACAAACGAAAAACTTTCAAAAAGGTATTGATTTTTCAAAAAACCTATGCTATAATATCATGCGTACGAAAGAATATTGGAAGCATAGCTCAGTTGGTTAGAGCGCACGGTTCACATCCGTGAGGTCGAGAGTTCGAGTCTCCCTGTTTCCACCAAACAACAGAGGGGATACCGCATGGTATCCCCTCTGTTGTTTGCTGAAAAGCAACGCGACCGAGCTCTGTGCATGCCGCTCGGGTGACCTTCCCCTATCAAGAAGCTCCACTTTTGTGCCATCGGAAAGAAAAATCCGATTCAATATTTTTTCACCCCCTTGCAATTGGGGCGCAAGCGTGGTACAATATAAAAGGAAGTTCTTGCTTTACAAGCTTTTAGACTCCGTCAAGCCACGGCGGCTGACGGTATGGAAAGGAGCATTATGAAACACGGATTTATAAAGGTTGGTGTCGCTTCCCCCCATGTGAAGGTGGCAGACACCGAATACAACGTACAAGAACACGTCCGCTTGACAAAAGCGGCAGACGAAGCAAGCGTACACGTTCTATGCTTTCCCGAGCTTTCCCTTGTGGGGGCAAGCGCCAATGACCTCTATCTGCAAAGCACCTTGATTTCGGGAGCGGAGCGCGCACTTGTCAAATACCTTGAGGCAACCAAGCACACCTCACTTCTCTCGGTCGTAGGTGTCCCGTACAGATTTATGGGACGTCTTTACAACTGCGCTGCCTTCTGCCTTGGGGGAAAGCTTCTGGGACTTGTTCCGAAAACCCATCTGCAAACGGGAATCCCCGTCAATGAGCTGCGTGCGTTCTCCTCCTCGGAGGACATAGCTCCGGAAACGGTTGACTTTCATGGAGAGAAGATTCCCTTCGGCACGGATCTCTTGTTTTCCGCAACCAATCTTCCCTCGCTCTCCGTCGCTTCTGAAATCGGTTCGGACGTACGCGCGCTGATCCCCCCCTCTGTCTATGCTTCCGCGGCAGGAGCAACCGTCATCTGTCACCCCGCTGCCGACGTATGCAGTGTCACCTCGAAAGCAGCACAGCGGCAAGCTCTTTCCGCTCACTCAAAATCCTTGCGTATTGCCTATCTCCATGCAGCGGCGGGACGCGGAGAATCCACGACCGATTACGTCTTTGGAGGGGAGAACGCCGTCCTTGAATGCGGTGAGCGTCTTCTGGAAAACGACCTCTTTGCAAGTGACCTCCCCTTGCTCATCACGGAAATCGATACCGAGCGCATCCAATCGGAGAAAGCGCGCGCCATTTCCACAGGACCTTGTGTCTCCTTTCGCACCGTCCCCTTTTCACTCCCCTTCACGGACACGCATCTGACACGAGTCCCCGACGCACATCCCTTCATGCCGACGTGTCCCTCGGAGCAACGGGCACGCTGTGAGGAGATTCTTTCCATTCAAGCACGCGGACTTGCCGAGAGAATCGAACGGGCTTACGCAAAAACGCTGGTCATCGGTATTTCGGGCGGACTTGACTCCACCCTGGCACTCCTTTGCGCGGTGCGTGCCCTGGAGCTTTTGGGACGCTCCCCAAAAGAAATCCTCGCTGTGACGATGCCCTGCTTCGGAACAACAAAGCGCACCAAAACAAACGCGGTGCTGCTTTGTGAGCAGCTTGGCGTTACGCTCAGAACCGTCGATATTCTGAATGCCGTCAATCAACATTTTTCCGACATCGGACACGATCCCTCCGTACGCGACGTCACCTATGAAAATTCGCAAGCGCGTGAGCGCACGCAGATTCTGATGGATCTTGCCAATGAGACGGGCGGCATGGTCATCGGCACGGGCGATCTTTCCGAGCTTGCGCTGGGCTTTGCAACCTATAACGGAGATCACATGTCTATGTACGGTGTCAATGCCTCCGTTCCCAAAACCGTCATTCGTCACGTGGTGGCGCACTGTGCCATGAAGGCACGTGAGGGAGGCAACACGGTGCTTTCCGATACCCTTCTCGATATTCTCGACACCCCCGTCTCTCCCGAGCTGCTTCCCGCGGACAGTGATGATCAAATTGCGCAAAAAACAGAGGATTTGGTAGGACCTTACGAGCTTCACGACTATTACCTCTTCTATATGCTCCGCTACGGCTTCTCGCCCTCCAAGCTTTACCGCATGGCGCGCGTCTCCTTTGCCGACGTCTATGACGACGAGACCTTGAAGAAATGGCTGAAGATCTTCCTTCGCCGCTTCTTCTCCCAGCAATTCAGGCGCTCCTGTCTTCCCGACGGACCTGCGGTGGGCTCTGTCGCCCTCTCACCCAGAACCTCCTTCTCTATGCCCTCGGATGCATCCGCGGCGCTTTGGATGGCAGAGGTGGACGCACTGTAAACAAACAGAAAGAGATAACAAATCGTGTTCGTCGAAATGTTATCTCTTTTTCTGTTGTTATCAAGAGCCCCTTCCTGTTAATCAATCGCTCCAAGAAACGATCTTCCCTTCGGACAAGGTCTTTTTCATATCGATCACGCGCTGGTTGGAGGAGCCGCGAAAGCGCAAGGAAATGTCCTTGAGCGCCTTGACGTAGCGTCCGTCGACCAGGACGTCGATGAGAGAAAGCATCTCGTCCGTCACTTCACAGCGAGGGTGACTGCCGTCCTGCCACAGCTCCCGATCCAAAGTGAAGCCCGTAAAGCACCAAATGCTTTTGTCAGGATTCTCCTCGCGGAAGCGATGCAGAAACGGAACCAACGCACGCTGATTCGAAGGCTCGAACGGTTCACCGCCAAGCAACGTCAGACCGTTGACGTAATAAGGCTTGCAGGACGCGATGATTTCATCCTCCACCTCACGGGTAAAGGGCTTTCCGTATCCGAAATCCCACGTTTCGGGCTGAAAGCATTCCTCGCAATGATTGGTACAGCCCGAAACGAAGAGAACGGTGCGGACACCGAGTCCGTTCGCAATATCAAATTTTTTCAGCTCACAGTAATTCATATCCGTTTATCAAAGGTGCAATACGCGTTCCTTGATCTCCTGTGTTCTTCCCTGGTTCCAGTACTGCGTACCGATATAACCGCAGGTACGTCTTGCGACGTTCATCTTGGACTGATCGGTATTGCCGCACTTGGGACATCTCCAGATGAGCTTTCCTTCCTCCTCGACGATCTCGATTTCACCGTCCCAGCCACACTCCTGGCAGTAGTCGGACTTGGTGTTGAGCTCCGCGTACATGATGTTATCGTAGATAAACTTCATGACCTGGAGAACCGCCTCAAGGTTCTGCTGCATGTTGGGCACCTCTACGTAGCTGATCGCGCCACCGGGAGAGAGCTGCTGGAACTGAGCCTCAAACGCGAGCTTGGAGAACGCGTCGATTTCCTCGGTTACGTGGATGTGATAGCTGTTGGTGATATATCCCTTGTCATTGATGCCGGGAACGATGCCGAATCTCTTCTGCAAGCACTTTGCAAACTTATAGGTGGTGGATTCCAGAGGCGTTCCGTAAAGGCTAAAGTCGATGTTATGCTCTGCCTTCCACTTCTTGCAGGCATCGTTGAGATACTGCATCACTGTAAGGGCGAAGGGAGTTGCGCTGGGATCGGTATGGCTCTTGCCCGTCATGAACTTCACGCACTCGTAAAGTCCCGCATAGCCGAGAGAAATGGTGGAATATCCGCCAAAGAGAAGCTTATCAATGGGCTCGCCCTTCTTCAATCTTGCAAGAGCACCGTACTGCCAAAGGATCGGAGCAGCATCGGACAGAGTGCCCTTCAAGCGCTCGTGGCGGCAAAGCAATGCTCTGTGGCAAAGCTCCAGTCTCTCGTCAAAGATCTTCCAGAATTTCTCGATGTTACCGCCCGAGGAAAGAGCGACGTCGGGAAGGTTGATGGTAACGACACCCTGGTTGAAGCGTCCGTAGTACTTCGGATTTCCGTCAGCATCGACGTAAGGCGTCAAGAAGCTGCGGCAACCCATACAGGTGTAGCAATGTCCCTCGCCGTTCTTGTCCACCTTGAGCTCCAACATCTTCTTCTCGGAGATGTAGTCGGGAACCATGCGGCGCGCGGTGCATTTCGCGGAAAGCTTGGTCAGATAGTAGTAAGGAGAATCCTCGTGAATGTTCTGCTCCTCAAGCACGTAGATCAGCTTGGGGAATGCGGGAGTAACGTAAACGCCCTCCTCGTTCTTGACACCGCGATAGCGCTGAAGAAGCGTTTCCTCGATGATAATCGCAAGGTCCTTCTTCTCCTGCTCGTTGCGTGCTTCGCCAAGATACATAAAGACGGGCACAAAGGGTGCCTGTCCGTTGGTGGTCAGAAGGGTGACAACCTGATACTGAATGGTCTGTACACCGCGGCTGATCTCCTCGCGGAGTCTCTTTTCAACGATGGTGGAAAGCTGCTCGTCGGAAAGGTTTGCATGAATCGCTTCCATTTCGTCCTTGACCTGCTTGGTGATCTTCTCACGGCTGACCTGAACGAAGGGAGCGAGGTGCGTCAAAGAAATGCTCTGTCCGCCGTACTGGTTGCTCGCAACCTGTGCGATGATCTGGGTTGCGATGTTACAAGCAGTGGAAAAGCTGTGGGGACGCTCGATCATCGTACCCGAAATAACCGTACCGTTCTGGAGCATATCCTCAAGGTTTACAAGGTCACAGTTGTGCATGTGCTGTGCGTAGTAGTCGGCATCATGGAAGTGGATGATGCCCTCCTCGTGTGCTTCGACAATATCGTGAGGAAGCAAAAGACGCGTTGTGATGTCACGGCTGACCTCGCCCGCCATATAGTCACGCTGAACACTGTTGACCGTGGGGTTCTTGTTTGCGTTCTCCTGCTTCGCTTCTTCGTTGCAGCACTCGATCAGACTCAAAATCTTATCGTCGGTCGTGTTGGAGCGGCGAACAAGGGTACGGGTGTAACGGTAGGTGATGTACTTCTTCGCCACCTCGTAAGCACCGTGTGCCATGATCTGAGACTCTACGAGGTCCTGGATCTCCTCCACGCCGGGGGCACGGTTCATACGGATACAGCTAAGCTCCACCGCCTCTGCAATGCGCTTGATCTGCATGGGCGTCATACGAGCCGCTTCCTCAACCGCCTCGTTTGCCTTGGTGATTGCCGTAATAATCTTGGTAATGTCGAAATTCACTTCCGTGCTGTTTCTCTTGATGACCTTCATGTTTTCCTCCTTTTATGAATCCTGTACAAATATAATTGTCAAATTTCATCGGTTTTCACAATGAAATCATGATATTGGAAAATACGCACTCTTATTATACCATATTTTGTGTTTTTGTCAATACCAAATCACTATATTTTGTGTTTTTTTGCAAAAATATTTTTTAAAAAAAAGAAATCGGAAGACTGTTTTTTGGTCTTCCGACTTCTTTTTTTCATGGTTTTTCTTTACAGTATCAAGCCTTTTCCGCCTTGATCTTCTTCAGATCAAAGGGCGTTGTCTGATAGACGAAATAGTTGAGCCAGTTGGAATACAGCAGGTTGGCACCGGAACGCCACGTGGATACGGGCGCGCGCGTCGGATCGTCCCCCGGGAAATAATTCTTCGGAATCTCAATGGGCTTTCCCGCATTGACGTCTCTGACGTATTCGCGGTTCAAGGTCTCCGCATCGTACTCGGGGTGTCCCGTGATAAAGATCTGTCTTCCCTTCTTTGTGGACACAGCAAACACGCCCGCCTCGGGAGAGGACGCAAGGATTTTCAATTCCTCAACCGCCTCAATGTCCGCTCTTTCCACCGTGGTGTGTCTGGAATGAGGCACCATGAACACGTCGTCAAAGCCGCGAAACAGCATGGATCTTTTATAGTCGGCAACGTGAGGAAATACACCGAACAGCTTTTTATCCAAGGGCTTCTTTCCGATACCGAAATGATAATAAAGACCTGCCTGCGCACCCCAGCAGATATGGAAGGTGCTGTGCACGTGGGAAAGGCTCCATTCCATGATTTCACAAAGCTCCGCCCAGTATTCTACCTCTTCAAATGCCATCTGCTCCACGGGTGCTCCCGTGATGATCATCCCGTCATAGTTGTTTTCACAAACCTGGTCAAAGGTCTTATAAAAGGCGAGCAGATGCTCCTCCGAGGTGTTCTTGGAGCGGTGGGAGCGGGTGTGCATCAGCGTCAGCTCCACCTGCAAGGGAGTGTTTCCCAACAGTCTTGAGAGCTGTGTCTCGGTGTCTATTTTGGTCGGCATCAGATTCAAAAGAAGAATCTGAAGTGGTCTGATGTCCTGCGTGACTGCGCGCTCATCGGTCATCACGAAGATGTTCTCCTCCGCAAGAGTTCGTGTAGCGGGCAATCCGTTTGGGATCTTGATTGGCATGGCTTCGTACTTACTCCTAACTTACGTAATGATATCTATGGAAGAGAATGCGTCTCCCCCGAAACAATCAAATCTGATTGAGAGCCTGATCGAGGTCTGCGATGAGATCCTCCGCGTTTTCGATTCCGCAGGAATAGCGAACGAGATCGCCTGATACTCCCGCTGCCAGAAGCTCCTCATCGTTCATCTGACGGTGCGTTGCGCTGGCGGGATGCAGACAGCAGGTGCGTGCATCGGCAACGTGCGTCTCAATCGCAGCGAGCTTCAATTTTCCCATGAACTTCTCTGCTGCCGCTCTTCCGCCCTTGACACCGAAGCTGACGACACCGCAGGTGCCCTTCGGCATGTACTTCTTCGCAAGATCGTAATACTTGTCTCCCTCCAGCCCCGCATAGGACACCCAAGAAACGTTCTTGTGTGTGGAAAGGAATTTCGCAACCGCCAGACCGTTGGCGCAGTGACGCTCCATACGAACGTGGAGGCTCTCAAGACCAAGATTGAGAAGAAACGCGCTCTGCGGTGCGGGAGTAGAACCGAAATCACGCATCAGCTGCGCCGTTGCCTTGGTGATGAACGCGCCGCCCAAGCCGAATTTTTCCGCGTAAACGATTCCGTGATAGCTGTCGTCGGGTGTGCAAAGTCCGGGGAACTTTTCCTTGTGCGCCATCCAGTCAAATTTGCCCGAATCAACGATACAGCCGCCCACAGCGCTGCCGTGACCGTCCATATATTTGGTGGTGGAATGCGTTACGATGTCCGCGCCCCACTCAAAGGGACGGCAATTGACGGGGGTTGCAAAGGTATTATCGATGATGAGCGGAACGCCGTGCGCGTGTGCCGCGTTGGCAAACTTTTCGATATCCAGAACCGTCAGCGCGGGATTGGCGATGGTCTCACCGAAGACCGCCTTGGTGTTCGGACGGAATGCCGCCTCCAATTCCTCTGCCGTACAGTCGGGAGAGACGAAGGTGAAATCGATTCCCATCTTTTTCATCGTCACGGAAAAGAGATTGAAGGTACCACCGTAAATCGTGGAGGAAGAGATCACGTGATCTCCGCAGGTCGCAATATTGAATACGGCATAGAAGTTTGCCGCCTGACCGGACGAGGTCAGCATTGCGGCACTTCCTCCCTCCATCTCGCAGATCTTTGCCGCCACCGTGTCACAGGTGGGGTTCTGCAAGCGGGAGTAGAAATAGCCGGACGCCTCAAGGTCAAACAGCTTTGCCATATCCTCGCTGGAGTCATAATGGAAGGTCGTGCTCTGAACGATCGGAATCTGACGGGGCTCACCGTTGCCGGGAGTATAGCCGCCCTGCACGCATTTGGTTTCAATTTTGTAGTTGCTCATGATTTTTCTCCTTTATGTAAAGATCACCGGAAACAATTAAAGTACATCTGCGATATCATAGATCAAGCGCTCGGTCTTCTCCCACCCAAGACACGGATCGGTAATGGACTTTCCGTAGACCTCCGCGCCACCGATTTTTTGTGCGCCGTCCTCAATATAGCTTTCAATCATCAAGCCCTTGACAAGCTTCTTCACATCGTCCGAATGGCGGCACGCGTGGAGCACCTCCTTGGCGATTCGCTCCTGCTCAAGAAATTTCTTGCCCGAATTTGCGTGGTTGGTGTCTACGATCACGGCAGGATTCTGAAGACCGCTTGCGTGATACATCTCACACAAATGCATCAGATCCTCGTAATGATAGTTGGGGGCACTCTTTCCGTTGGTATCCACGTAGCCGCGCAGAATCGCATGCGCGTGAGGGTTTCCCATACTCTTGACCTCCCAGCCGCGGTAGAGGAACATATGCGAATGCTGTGCTGCGGTGATGGAGTTCATCATCACAGAAAGATCTCCGCAGGTCGGATTCTTCATGCCGACGGGGATGTCAAGACCGCTTGCGGTCAGGCGGTGCTGCTGATTTTCCACCGAACGCGCACCGACGGCAACGTAGGTAAGAAGGTCGGAAAGATAACGGTGATTTTCGGGATACAGCATCTCATCCGCGCAGCCGAAGCCCGTTTCCTCAAGCGCGCGCAGATGAAGACGTCGGATGGAGATGATCCCTCCCAAAAGATCGGGCTCTGCGTTGGGATCGGGCTGGTGAAGCATTCCCTTGTATCCGTCGCCCGTCGTACGGGGCTTGTTGGTATAAATGCGAGGAACGATCATAATCTTATCCGCGACCTGATCCTGCACGGTGCGAAGTCTGTGAATATAGTCCAGAACAGAATCCTCGTGATCTGCCGAGCAAGGACCGATCACAAGAAGGAATCTGTCGCTCTTTCCTTCAAAAATATCCTTCAATTCGGAAACGCAGGCATCTCTTCTTGCGCGCAGCTTTTCCGAAACGGGGTACTGCTCCTTGATCTCCTTCGGGATCGGAAGCTTACGGTAAAAATGCATATTCATGATATAGGCGTCCTTTCATGGAAAAAAGATGGTTACAGATTACATTTTGGGCTTGTCAAACAAGGTTCTCCGCACCGTTGCGCGTCTCATGACGTCTCTCATTCCGTCGCAGTCGCCCCGGCGAAGCATTTCACGGAAGCGTGAAAACTCCGCTTCAAAGGCATCCATTTGAGAAAGAAGCGCGTCGCGATTGAGAAGAAAGAGCTCTGACCACATCACGTCGTTGATCTTTGCGATCCGCGTCAGATCACGGAAGGAGTCTCCCGTATATTGCTCCATCATGGGAGAGTCGTTACACGTCATCAGCGTGACCGCAATACAGTGCGTCAGCTGGGAAAGAAAGGCAATCATTTCGTCGTGCTCGCGCGGTGTCAGCTCCGAGATGCGCGCAAAGCCGAGCTCCGTTCCGAGATTGCGGCAAAGCGCGATCGCCTCGGGGGTGTTTCGCTCGGTCGGTGTGATGATAAAGTTCGCACCGAGAAATACGCGGTCGTCGCTGTATTCCACACCGCTGCTCTCACGTCCCGCCATCGGGTGCGCGGCGATAAACTCCACGCCGTCGGGAAGCATTCCCTGCACCGTTTCCACGATCTGCTCCTTGACACCCGTCACGTCGGTGATGAGCGTTCCCTTGGAAAGCTTCGTTCCATGCTCGCGGATCCAATCCACGAAAATGTGTGGGTACAATGCAAAAACAATCAGCTCCGAGCCCTCGATCAGCTCCGAGGTCACCTCCGTGCTTCCCTCCTCGATGATTCCGAGGCTCTTTGCGTAATCAATATCCTTTTGGTCTTTTGTAATGCAACGGACACGGTATCCTTTTTTTGAAAGTGCCTTGGCGTAGCTTCCGCCGATCACGCCGAGTCCTACGATCAAAATGCGTGTGTCCTTCGATAAGGGGTTCATGTTTTCTACCTTCTGTATAACAAATTTGATATTACTGACACGACGGTTTCCGTGTCACGTCGATTCCGAGAGAGGAGATCCGATCAAAGAAATCGGGATAGCTCTTCGCAACTGCCTCCGCTCCCTCGATTTCACCTCCGAGGAAGGAAAGCAATACGGACATGGACATCACGATCCGATGGTCGTTATGAGCGCAGATCGGCTCGCGAGGAGGATGCAGCGTGCTGCCCATGACTTGCACCTCGTTCTCCATCACCGTCACCTGTGCGCCAAGCTTGGAAAGCTCCTCCGCCATCACAGCGGCACGGTCACTCTCCTTGATCCGCAAGCGCGCGGTATCCGTAAACCGAGCTCCGTTTTTCGCGGCGGCAACCGAGAAAAGGATCGGTGCCAAATCGGGACAGTTTTCCAGAGAAATGCAGGCATCCTTTTCCAAAAGACGGGAAAAGCATTCGCGGTAAACGCGGTCTCCCTGTCTCGATGCTTCGTCAAGTCCTCTGACGGTGACGCTTCCTCCAAAGAGATTGAAGGCTTCCAGAAATGCGGCATTGGAATAGTCACCCTCCACCGTTGCGTCTCTTGCCTCCATCGCGACGTCTCCGTCCACCGTGAGCGTCCGCTCGTCCTCCCACGCAACCTTTGCCCCAAAGGAGCGAAGTGCCGACACGGTCAGGTCGATATAAGAGCGGCTTTCCACGGGAGGCAGAATGCGAAGCACGCTCCCCCCGCGCGTTTGCGTCAGGGCAAAGAGCATTCCGCTGATAAACTGGCTGCTGACGTTCCCCGGGAGCGTATATTCTCCCGCGCACAACGGTCCCTTGACGGTGATTCCGCTGCCGTCGGCAAGGTAAAGGAGTCCCTGCTTCTCACAAAGACTTCTGTAAACCTCCATCGGGCGGCGCATCAGAGAGGGTGCGCCCTCAAGAGTGATCCGATGCTCCGAAAGCAACGCAATGGGAAGGAAAAAGCGCATGGTGCTTCCGCTTTCCCGACACGGAAGGACTGCCGAAGCATCCGTGCGGAGCGTCCCTCCCGTCACGGTGACGGTATCCCCCACTCTCCTTACGCTCACTCCGAGCGCGGAAAGACAATCCACAGTCGCCAGAACGTCCTCACAAAGAGAAACGCCCGACAAAACGCTCACACCGCGTGCCAGTGCCGCGGAGATGAGCAATCTGTGCGCCATGCTCTTGGAGGGTGGCGCGTCAATACAGCCGCGAGCCAAGGAAGGAGAGAAGATCGCCTTCATACCGTTCCCCTTTCGCTGTCGCACAAAAAGTCAATGGCTTCCAGATAGCCCGCGATCCCGTGTCCCGTGATGGTTTTGACACAAGCCGCTCTGATATAGCTGACCTGTCGGAAGTCCTCGCGCTCCTCCACCTTGGAGATGTGAACCTCGACGGTGGGAAGACAGACGGATTTGACCGCATCCAAAAGAGCGATGCTCGTATGCGTGTATGCGCCCGGATTGATCACGATGCCGTCAGCGCCCTCCGTGTAAGCCTCCTGAATCCAATCCACAAGATCCCCCTCGTGATTGGATTGACGCATAACGACTTCAATCCCACGTTCCTTCGCGTGCGCCCCGATCATCTCAAGAAGCTGCGCGTAGGTTACAGAGCCGTAATGCTGCGGCTCTCTGATGCCGAGAAAGTTCAGATTCGGGCCGTTGAGTATATAAAGCTTCATATTCCTTCAAAGTCCTCCCTGATCAGATTCGCTACCTCTTCGGGCGTTCCCGCACCGTCAATGCGGCAGTCTGCCGTCGCAAGATATCGGTCGTAGCGCTCCTCAAAGCGGCGCTTGACGGCATCCGCTGTGGAAGAGAGCGGACGGTCGCCCGTCGGGATCAGCATGGAGAGCGGACGGTCCAAAAAGTAAAGTCTTCCGTTGCGACGCAAAAGATCCACGTTTTCGTCCTTTAAGATCGCACCGCCGCCCGTTGCCAGCACGATGCCGTTTTTCTGGGAAAGGCGCTCACAGAGCACCTCTGTTTCCAGCTTGCGGAAGAAGGGCTCTCCCTCCGTTCTTATGATGTCGGGAATGCGCCGTTCGGCAGCTTGCTCGATCTCTTCGTCAAGATCGAAAAATTCCCGTCCCATCCGATGGGCAAGGAGACGTCCCACCGTGCTTTTGCCCGAGGAGGGCATGCCCGTGAGAACCACGTTCTCCTTCTCTCTCAAAATCTTTTTGTAAACCGCCTCCGCGGTTTCCTCTCCATAGGTGCAATCCAAAAAGATCTCGGAAGCGCGGATCGCTTGCGCGACCAGCATGAAAAGTCCGCCGGATGCGGGGACGTTGCGCTTTCTTGCCTCCAGAACCAATTGCGGACGCAAGGGATTGTAGATCGCGTCGATCACTCCCTCAAGACGTAAAAAGTCCGATACGTCCACGGGTGTCTCCCCTGCCTTGGGGTACATTCCGCAGGGGGTTGTGTTGATCAGAATCTCCGCATCGCGATGACGGCTTGCAAGCTCCTCATAGGTCATTGCTCCGTCTCTTGCCGTGCGGCTGACGCGGAATACCTCTCGCGCTCCCAGCGCGCGTGCTACCGCGACCGCTGTGCGTGAGGTACCGCCCGTGCCGAGCACCGCCACCTTTTTCCCCGTCACCGTGACCTTCGTGCGACGGATCAGATCACTCATACCGAAAAAGTCGGTATTGTAGCCGTAAAGAAGTCCGTCGCGATTGACAATCGTATTCACCGCGCCGATCTCTCTTGCCTGCTCGCTCATGGAAACGAGATGCGGAATCACGTCCTCCTTGTAGGGAATCGTAACGTTGATGCCTCGAAAATCCCGTTCCTGCATAAATGCGTTCAAATCCTCTCTCGCAACCTCACGGATGAGGTAGGGATGACTTGAGAGCGCATGATGGATTTCTGCGGAAAAGCTGTGACCGAGATGCTCCCCAATACAGCCGTATTCCATGCATATCACCTCTGTGAATTCTCAAATTAAAATCGATCTCAATGTGTATCGGCAAAATCCGTGCCGAAGCGTTGTGCCAGCATATCGCAAAGAACCAATGCCGTCACACTGTCCACCACCACGCGTGCGCGGTGAATGATGGCGGGATCGTGCCGCCCCTCCAGCGTCAAAAGCGCGTTCTTTCCCGTCGCAAGATCCACACTCTCCTGCTGGCGGAAGATGGACGGAGTCGGCTTGACTGCCGTGCGGAAGATCACGGGCATCCCGTTGGTAATGCCGCCGTTGATACCGCCGTTATGGTTGGTTGTGGTCACGACGCGCCCCTCGGACATCCGCAAGCCGTCGTTGGCTTCACTTCCCTTCATCTCGGCAAGGGCAAATCCGTCTCCGAATTCCACACCCTTGATTCCGGGGATGCTGAACAGTGCATGGGAAAGAACTCCCTCCACCGTATCGAACCAAGGCTCTCCCACCCCCGCGGGAAGTCCGATGACCGCCGTTTCCAGAATACCGCCGACGCTGTCTCCCTCGCGTGCCGCATCCTCAATCCGCTCGCGCATATCCTCCGCGATCACGGAATCCAGAACGGGAAAGGCAAGGTCGCCAAGCGTTTCCAGATCCGCCTCGTAATGGCGGAAGGGACGGTCGGGGATTCCCGCAAGACGGGAAATGTGCGTTCCGAGAAGAATGCCGTTTTGACGCAATGCCGAGATTGCAACCGCTCCCACGGCAACCAAAGCCGCCGTCACACGTCCCGAAAAATGTCCGCCGCCGCGAAAATCCTGAAAGCCGTGATACTTGCACTGTGCCGTATAGTCGGCGTGCCCCGGGCGAGGAAGTCCGCGCTCGTAGTCTCCGCTTCTTGTGTTGGTATTCGGAATCAGAATGCACAGAGGCGTTCCCGTAGTGCGTCCTTCAAAAAGACCGCTGACGATCTTGAATTCGTCCGCCTCCACACGTGCGGTGGAAATCTTTCCTCTCGGACGGCGAAGGGAGAGCTGATGCCGTATAAAATCCTCATCGATCAGAAGCCCCGGAGCCATTCCGTCAAGCACCGCGCCGATCATATCGCCGTGGCTCTCACCGAACAGCGTCACCGAAACGCTTTGTCCAAAGGTGTTTTTCATACAAGTCCTCCCTTAAGTACTGCGCGTATTTGCGCCTTCCACTCCTCCGTCGGCATTTTTTTCATCTCGAATTGTCCCACTTCATTGACGTATACGACGGAAATATCGCGCCCCTCGCACTTTTTGTCGTGCGAGACAATCGAAAGAATGGTTTCCATGTCTCCCGAGATCTCGGTCGGCAGTGACAGAGACTTCAATACGGGAAGCAGCCGCTCTCTGACCGACGGTGCGCACATGGGAATCATTCCAAGGGCAACGCATTCTCCGTGATAAAGATCACGGAGTGAGGCTTCCCCTTCGATTCCGTGCCCCAGGGTGTGTCCGAAGTTCAGAACGCGGCGCAAGCCGGTCTCGCGCTCATCCTGCTCAACGACGCTTTTTTTAATCATCAGAGAGCGCTCGATCACTTCATCTATCCGCGACAGCGCCTCACCGCGCTCAAAGATCTCAAAAAGCTCATGATCAAAGGTAAGCGCCATCTTGACCGCCTCCGCAAGTCCGTTTGAGATCTGACGTGTGGGAAGAGTGGCAAGGACGTCGGGATCGATCAGAACCGCGCGCGGCTGATAAAACGCGCCGACGATGTTCTTGACGTTGCAAAGATTGATTGCCACCTTGCCGCCGATGGAGGAATCCACCTGAGAAAGCACCGTGGTGGGGATATTGTAAAAGTCGATACCGCGCATGAAGGATGAAGCAGCAAAGCCCGAAAGATCTCCCACGACACCGCCACCTACGGCGACGACGCAGTCGCTTCTCGTAAATCCTTTTTCAAGAAGAAGCCTACATAGCTCCTCCAAAACGGAAAAGCTCTTGCTTCCCTCGCCCTCCTTCACAGTCACAACGTAAGCCTCCTTACACTGTGCCGCGACCTTCTCGGCATATCTTGCGGGAACTCCGCTGTCGGTGACGAGCAAGACCTTGCGGTCGAGGGAAAGCAGCTCCCCCGCGCGGTTGATGACACCTCGCTCCAAGTAGATATCGTAACCTCCCTTGGGAAGATTCAAATGTAATACCGACATTTTTTCTCTCCTTCCAGATCGGATCAGTCGTTGCTTGAAAAGTAAGTACCGACCAATTTCAGTCGGTCACAGAAGAATCCGAGCTCGCGCATCATCCATTCGCCCGCCTCGGTATAAACGTCTCCCTCTGCCTCGACGTAAAAATAATATTGCCACAGCAGCTCCTTCATCGGACGGCTGCGAAGCGTTCTCAGGTTGAAGCCGAAGCGACCGATCACGTCCATTGCCTTGGCAAGCGCGCCCGCCTCGTTTTTCACCGTGAAGAGCAGAATGAAATGCTCCCCCATCCGCTTGGAGTGCCGCTTGCTCTCCACACGGGAGAATGCCGCAAAGCGCGTGGTATTGGAGCGGCTTGCGTTGATGTTTCTCTCCATCACCTCAAGACCGAAGATCTCTGCCGCCTCCTCGCTTGCGATTGCCGCCAGCGTGCGGTCGCCCTTCTGCGCCACGTAACGCGCGGCAAGCGCGGTGTTGGAATATTCCTCCGTCTCCCAGCCGGCATTGCGGATGTACTCCGCGCACTGACCGAGTGCCTGCGGATGGCTGATCACCGTGCGGATCTCATCCTTGGACGTTCCGGGAACGACCAGGAGATCGTGCGACACGGCAAGCTCTGTCATTTCGCTGACGTAAAGAGAGCCCGAAAACATCAGATCCGTGACCTGACCGACCTCTCCGTGATAGCTGTTTTCCACGGGAAGCACCGCGGTATCGCACTCCCCGTTCTCCACCGCAAGGTATGCGGACTTGAAATCCGGGTAAGCGACACGCACGGTATTGGGGAACATCTTTCCCGCAACGATGTGTGCAAACGCGCCCTCCGTGCCGCAATACGCAACACGCATCCCCTCAAGAAGACGGTGCTGATACGCACGGGAAATCGCCATATTTTCCTTGATGAAA
This sequence comes from Eubacteriales bacterium, assembly GCA_045536125.1. GTDB lineage: Bacteria > Bacillota > Clostridia > Oscillospirales > CAG-272 > UMGS1865. The sequence goes on from JAZSMX010000058.1 coordinate 16,587, forward strand.
TTCACGTAATAGGAGCGGAGCGTTTCATCCTCCACCAATGCCGCGTTCTTTCGGATCACAGCCTCCTCGCGCAAGGCATCAAGAATCGGGAGCGCATGCTTTTTCTTGTACTCCGCGACCTTCTCCGCGGCACGCATACGTCGAACGAAGAGCGCTGCCATTTCGGCATCCACCGCGTTGATCTCGCGGCGCGCCTCGTCAAGAAGAGTATCCTCTTCACTGTCAAATATCTTTTTTTCGATGCTCATTTTCCCACTCCGTACGTCTTTGCAAGTCTTTCAAACGCGGGAAGAGCGCGCTTGATCTGCTCGGTGGTCACGCAATAGGAGATGCGGACGTAGCCGGGACAGCCGAAGCTGTCGGAGGCAACGAGCAGCAATTCTTCCTTCTTTGCCGCCTCACAGAATGCGTTGGCGTCCTCCTCCAATGCCTTGACAAAGAGATAGAACGCACCGT
>JAZSMX010000082.1:0-7165 GCA_045536125.1 Eubacteriales bacterium
AGAATGGCACATTCGCAAGGGGTGTAGTTTGTTTTTTGGTGTTCCATATCCGGCCTCCTCCTTGAAATCAAATTGACCGCACGGAATCTCCGTGCGTTCAATTTGATTCGTCAAAAAGGTGACGAATCGCCAATCTCCCTACGTCGGCATTATCCGTATCAGGTGAAAGGGTTCGGCACACTTGCCGTCTCAGCCATCTTACGACAGCACCCCCGATTCTATGCGGTTATATGAAACGCTCCTATTATAGCATATGGAAAATGCGCTTGTCAATCCTTTTTTGATTTTTTTGAAGATGCGACCTTCAAGATCAATAATAAAAATGATTGACGGGAACGTGGATCATGTCTCTTGACTTTTCAAGAAGTGCTTCATCGACTTGGACGTCACCGAGATAAGGTTCGCATTCCTCACGGTAATTTTCCAAGGCAAGGGCACTCGAAAAGCTTTCGAACCAAACGGCGTTTTCTTCTTTGCTGTATGCACCCTTGGTGTTTTCCAGCTTCATGACGATGTGATATCCGTTTTCTGTTTTGATCGCCTTGATTTCTCCGCTCGTCATTTGAGAAAGCTCAAGGAGAAGCAGGGAATAGGCATCCGAATAATCGGCATTGTAGGAGGTAGCTTTGTTCAGATAATATCCGTCAGTATAGGTATTGGCGGCGGTTTTATCTCCCGTTTCCTTCAAAATCGCGTTGCGGAAATCCTCCTTGCTCGCTCCCGAAAGCTGAGTGGCGAGGAGATCGGCGCGATTTTCCAATGCTTTCAATTCTTCATCGGTCATGGGGGTGGTTGCGTATCCGCTGCCGTCGGATGCGATTTTGGGAGTCGGCTCTCCCTTCTCGGTATCATACGAATAGTGGTTCTTCTTTGCGTCCGTATAATAAACGGTGACACCGCCCACGTTTTCACGGTAGCCTGTTTCCTTATAGAGCGGCTGCTTGTTTGTGTCATAGTAAATGACGTCTCCGTTTTTGTCGGTTTCGTACTGATAATGGTAGGAGGGAAGGAAAATCTGATCGAAATGAACGTAATTCTCGTTCATATACTCTTCCTTGATTGTGTCCCCGAGAAGTGTGTAAAGATAGTTCTGAACCGCGGAGATCTTGATTTTGTTGGTGTATTGCTCGCGCATCATGTCAAAATTGACACCGTAGTCGGCAAGCACTCCGTTGAGCGCGGTTTTTGATCCGCCACCGTCGGTTTTGATCAGTTCGTCAAGATCGGTTTCGATTTTTTCTTTTTCCTCTTCGGAAAGAGAAAGCCCGTACTTGTCAAAAAGGTAAAGTCCTACCAGCGCATATTTGCATTCCTCCATCGCTTGCGACAGGTAATACTCATTGAGGGTTTGCTTCTTTCCGTCAATGGTGTCCTTGACGTTCCAGAATTTTTCCGTGGTCGGGGCTGCACCGTTTGAGGTAACGCCTGCCGCCACAAGGTTTCCCTTGAGTGCCGAGAGATGAAGCTCATAAAGGTTGACGGAATACGTGTACGTTTTTCCGTCTGCTGTGAGCGTGAGAAGCGGATCTCCCGTCATCGCACAGGATGCAAGAGGAAGCGCAAGGAAAAGGAGCGCGCAAAAAAGCGAGATCCCTTTCAAAAGCCTTTTTTTTGTCATAGTTTGATGGTTCCTTTCAAGCTTGGATCACATACCAGTATTATACTTCATTTTTTCTGTTTTGTCTACACTGTTTTGTGACGGATTTCCTCATATTTTTCGAAAATTTTATGAATGAGCGTCAGCGGATCGTCCTTTTTGTCGGGACGGATGCAGATGTGCGGATCTCCCGACATCAGCATTCGAAGCCTTCCTTGGAAGAGGGAGGAAACCTCTGCCCACGTGTCAAAATCCATTTTTTCGGGGGTGACGTGAATTCCCGATGCGTCCTCTCTGACTGATGTGAATCTGCATTTGACTGCAAGAGAGTGGATCAGTGCGATTCGCAAAAGGTTTTGAACGGGGCGGGGCGGCTCACCGTAGCGGTCTACCAGCTCATCGGTAACGTCGGCGACGTCTTCCTCGGTGGAAATCAGGGCAATGCGCTTGTAAAGCGACATTCTCTGCGCGGGATAGGAAACGTATTTTTCGGGAATGTGTGCGTCGAATTTCAAATTGACCGTACATTCGACCTCTTCCTCCTGCACCTCTCCCTTTTCCTCAAGAACGGCGCGGTTAAGCAGCTTGATATAAAGATCATAGCCGACGGCATCCAGATGCCCGTGCTGCTGTGTTCCGAGCAGATTTCCTACACCGCGAATCTCCATATCCCGCAAGGCGATCTTGAATCCCGCACCGAACTCCGCGTATTCGCGGATCGCGGCAAGCCGCTTTTCGGCAATCTCTGAGATCGATTTGTAGGGGGGGTAGGTGAAATACGCATAGGCGCGGCGCGAGGAGCGACCGATGCGACCTCGGATCTGATGAAGCTGAGAAAGCCCCAATCGGTGTGCATTTTCAACGATGAGCGTGTTTGCGTTTGGAATATCTACGCCCGTTTCGATGATGGTGGTGGAAACCAGAATGTCAATTTCACCCATGAGCATTTGCTCCCAGATGCGCTCCAGTTCCTCCTTTTCCATTTTTCCGTGCGCGACGGTGACCCGCGCTTCAGGGATCGCCGAGGAGAGATGCGCCGCGGCAACGTTGATATTTTCCACACTGTTGTAAAGGTAGAAGACCTGACCTCCGCGGCGAAGCTCGCGACGGATCGCTTCCTCAATGATGAGATCATCCTTTTCAAGAACGTAGGTCTGCACGGGCAAGCGGTCTCCGGGGGCATCGTCAAGGACGGAGATGTCTCGGATGCCTCCCATTGCCATGTTGAGAGTACGCGGAATAGGGGTTGCTGAGAGAGAAAGAACGTCCACTCCGTCGCAAAGCTGCTTGAGCTTTTCCTTTTGTGCGACACCGAACCTTTGTTCCTCGTCAATGATGACAAGTCCGAGGTCATGAAATTCAATATCCTTGGAAAGAAGTCTGTGTGTGCCCACGATGATGTCCACGTCGCCTCTTGCAAGTCTTCTGAGAGTGGTCGCTTGCTGCTTGGAAGAGCGAAAACGGGAGAGCATATCCACGTTGACCGCAAAGGGACGCATTCGGCTGACGATGGTCTGATAATGCTGAAGTGCCAGGAGCGTGGTTGGAACAAGGATCGCTACCTGCTTTCCACCCAGCACTGCCTTGTATGCCGCGCGCAAGGCGACCTCTGTTTTTCCGTATCCCACGTCACCGCAAAGAAGACGGTCCATGGGAGCTTGGTTCATCATGTCGTTTTTGATCTCTTCCGTGGCGGCAAGCTGACTTTCCGTTTCATCGTAGGGGAAGGCTTCCTCAAATGCCTTCTGATAGCTGTCGTCAGCGGGGAACGCGTGCCCGGGGCGACGCATCCGCTCCGCGTAAAGACGAATGAGATCCTTTGCAATGTCCCGTGCGGCAGCACGTGCGCGTGAGGTGGATTTCTTCCATGCTTCGCCCCCCATTTTGGAGAGTTTTACAAGTCCGTCGTCGGAATGCGCGCCGATATATTTGGAAACCTTATCCATCTTTTCGACGGGAACAAACAGCTTATCCGTGCCCGCGTACTGGATGCCGATATAGTCTCTTGTGATCCCCTCGCAGGTCAAGGTCTCAATCCCCGTATACTGTCCGATACCGTAGCTTTCATGGACAACGTAATCTCCCGTCTCCAATTCCGCATAGGAAAGAATTGCTTTGGTATTTTTCGGGCGTTTTCTCTTGGAGAGCGCTTTTCCCGAGAGAGAAAGTGTTCCTGTGCGCGCATCCGTTGCACGCGAGAGAATCACGATTTTCGGAACGATCAATTCAAAGCCCGAAACCGAGCTTTCATGAATCACGGCGACACTTCCTCGCTCCATTTGTGTCAAGGAAGAGGGAGGGGGCGTCACCACAAAATCCGCGTCCTTGAGCTTTTGCTCCGTCGTTTCTGCGCTGATGGCATTTTCCACCGTCACAAGACAACGGTAACCGTTTTGCGTATAGCGGTGCAGATCCTCAAAGAAAAGCTCCTCATTTTCCGCATAAGAAACGGTATGGCGCGTACGGAAGCCGAACAGTCCCGAAAGTCGACGGTCTCCGATACCGTGAGCGATGGAATCCAGATGCACGGTCACGTTACTGTCGCAAAAGAGCGAGAGCGCGGATTGCGGCTTTGCGTAATCCGTGTACTTCGCAGCAATGGTTCCTCCCTCAAGAAGCTCCTTGACGGTTTCCTCCATGTGCCATGCGGATGCCTTCAAACGGTCGTTGACCGCATTTGTTCCGCGGATAAAAAGGAGGGTTCTTTTTGAAAAATAGTCGGAAAGGGAAGTGCGCTCCGGATAGAAAAGGGTGATATACTTGTCTAAAAAATGCAGGTCGCGTCCACTTTCGATTGCGGCATCCACGGCACTGCGCTCCTTGATCAATTCCTCAAGGACGCGCTCGTCGTGTGCCCCCTTGAACTGTGCGGAAATCGCTTTTTTCAAGGCTTCCAGCGTGTCCTTCGACGTGAGCAGCTCGCGTGCGGGCGGAAACTCCGCGTGGCACACCGATTCGCTCATGCGCTGTGTTTCGGGATCGAAAAGCCCCATGCGGTCTATATCGTCTCCGAAAAACTCAATTCGCAGGGCATACGTACCGCTCTTTTTTCCCCCACCGCCGTCAAGGAAGGTGCCGTAGGGGGGATAGACGTCAAGAATACCGCCACGCACCGTAAACTGACCGGGGGAATCCACGGGATCGGATCGGACGTATCCCGCTGCCACAAGACGCGCGGCAAGATCCTTGGGAGAGAGCATATCGGATTCGTCCACCTCAAGCATTGCCTTCCGCAATTTTTGGGGAGGTACGGTATATCCGAGGGCGGCATCGGGGGTGGTAACAATCGCGTCAAAATCGTCGGACAGAAGTCCCGACAGCACGCGAAGCCTCTCATGCTCGTACTCATGGGAGGCAGTGATATTATAAAAGGTGAGATCGCGCGTCATATAAAAGGCGGCGCGAAGTCCGTTTCTTTCAAGAAGTCCTAAAATTCTGACACAGTCCTTTTCCTCAGGACAAAGGATCAGTGCGGGCGTGCCCCCTCGCTCGTGAGCGGTATCCTCAATGAGAGAGATAAGAAAGGCATCTGCCGCACCGTCGCAAAGACCGCTTGCAAGGACGGGGAGGGGATTGTCTCGGAAATTGCGCTTTGTGACCGACAAAAGCTGAAGATATTCCGAGTCGTTTCTGATGCAGCTTGTTAAAATGCTCATATGCGTTGATTATTTCGTTTCCTTTTTGGGATCGTGAGAGTTGCAAAGCTGCTGGGCATCCTCAATTTTTCCGTCCAACAGCAGACGAAGCCCTTCGCTGACACAGCCGAAGGCACCGAAGAGAAGCGGCTGCTCCTCCTTTGTAAAATCGGAAAGAACCCATGCGGCAAGGTCATAATCGGGATGCGGCTTTTCACCCACACCGAGTCGGACACGCGGAAACTGATCGGAGGAAAGCTGATAAATGATGTCCTTGAGACCGTTGTGACCTCCCGCGCTGCCTTTTTGACGAACACGGATTTTTCCGGGGATCTGCGTGATGTCATCCGAAATAACGATGACGTTTTCGGGGGCGATCTTATAAAAGGCGCATGCCTCTCTGACTGCTTGCCCCGACGCGTTCATCATGGTTTGGGGTTTCATCAGAAGCACACGGTGAGAGCCGACTTGTGCCTCGGCGCAAAGAGCATGGAATTTTGCACGGTCGATCTTAACGCCGAGCGTCTGGGCAAAATAGTCCAGTGCCAGAAAGCCCGCGTTATGCCGCGTGTAAAAATATTTGTCCCCGGGATTGCCGAGCCCCACGATGAGGTGTGTGATGGGAGTGGTGGGAGCTTCCTCTTTCTTTGCGATCTGTCGGAACAGATCGAAAATATCTGCCATGTCTGTGTACCGATTCCTTTGTTTGATTTGAAACGCAAAAAGGGCGCCCGACTCGCATGAGTCCGCCGCTTTTGATCATTGATAATATTATACAATACAAATGGGCGCGTGTCAAATTGAATTTGTTGATTTTTTGATCGTTCACATAAAGTTTACAATATAAGAGCGGATTATAGGTAGAAAAGTATGGAAAAACGGGGAAAAATATGTTATAATGAACCGTATTGCGAAGGTCGAAGGGCACAAATTGGCTTCTGTGTCCGTTTATCGGCATGTCAAAATAATATTTATATAAATGGAGGATTACCCAAAATGGCAAAGAAGTATTGCTATCTGTTCACAGAAGGTAACGCAAGCATGCGTGAGCTTCTCGGCGGTAAGGGCGCAAACCTTGCGGAAATGACCAACATTTTCAAGGCGAAGTTCCCGGACAGAAACCCTGTTCCTCAGGGCTTCACCATCTCTACCGAGGCTTGCACGCAGTACTATGAGGATGGCAGACAGATCAATGAAGAGATCATGGCTGAAATCAACGAGTACATTGTAAAGATGGAAGCGATCACCGGCAAGAAGTTCGGTGACAAGGAGAACCCCCTCTTGGTTTCCGTTCGTTCCGGCGCACGTGCATCCATGCCCGGTATGATGGATACCATCCTCAACCTCGGTCTTAACGAAGAGGTTGTTGAGGTTATGGCAGAGAAGTCCGGCAACCCCCGTTGGGCTTACGACTGCTACAGAAGATTTATCCAGATGTACTCCGACGTCGTTATGGAAGTCGGCAAGAAGTACTTCGAGGAGCTCATCGATAAGATGAAGGAAGAGAAGGGTGTCACCTTCGACGTCGAGCTGACCGCTGCTGACCTTAAGGAGCTGGCAAACCAGTTCAAGGCAGAGTACAAGGCAAAGATCGGCGCAGATTTCCCCTCCGATCCCAAGGTGCAGCTTATCGGTGCCGTGATGGCAGTGTTCCGTTCTTGGGACAACCCCCGTGCAAACGTTTACAGACGTGACAACGATATTCCTTATTCTTGGGGTACTGCCGTTAACGTACAGGCGATGGCGTTCGGTAATATGGGTGACAACTGCGGTACCGGTGTTGCCTTTACCCGTGACCCCGCTACCGGTGAAAAGAAGCTGATGGGTGAGTTCCTTACCAACGCTCAGGGTGAGGACGTTGTTGCCGGTGTTCGTACGCCGATGCCCATCGCAGAGATGGCGAACAAGTTCCCGGCTGCTTACAAGCAGTTCG
>JAZSMX010000149.1:0-19223 GCA_045536125.1 Eubacteriales bacterium
TTCGCGCGGCTGCCAACTTGACGGCGTCGCAAAAATGCCCTTGCGAGCAAGCTTTTTTGAAGCATGATAATAGAAATGAAATTTGAAACGTATAAATGTATAAAGGAGTTATTATGTCACATCTTAATCGGTTTCAAGCACTTTTGAAGGAAAAAGGATTTGATGCTGCAATCGTATCGGATAAAATGAATCAAAGATATCTATCAAACTTTGATTTTGATGACGGTTTGGTGCTCGTCACACAAAACGAATCCTACCTGTTGACGGATTTTCGTTATGCCGAGGCAGCAGAGGAACAAACGACCAAGGAAATGAAGGTGCTCCTTCCTAAGGAAGGTCAGCTTGTGTGCATTGCCTCTCTTCTTTCTTCACACAATTGCAAGCAAGTGTGTATTGAAGAATCGCATCTTTCCTACGGTGATTTCAGAAGATACGAGAGCGCCTTGAAGGATGTGACGTTGTCCGGTGGTGCTTCGGAAATTCTTTCTTTTCTTCGCCTTCACAAGGATGACGAGGAGATCGAGACTGTGGCGCGTGCACAAAAAATCACAGACGCCGCATTTGCACATATTTTAACCGCCATAACTCCTGATATGACCGAGGTCGAGGTCGCCCTGGAGCTGGAATATTTCATGAAGAGAAACGGAGCGGAGGATCTTGCATTCCATACGATTGCGGTTTCGGGAAGCAATTCCTCACGTCCTCACGGTGTTCCGCGGCACGTAAAGCTTGAAAAAGGATTCTTGACCTTGGACTTTGGTGCGCGAGTGGATGGGTATTGCTCCGATATGACGCGTACGGTGGTTCTCGGACGCGCGGATTCGGAAATGAAGCGCTTGTATGACACAGTGCTTCGCGCGCAAACTGCAGCACTGGAGGCGGCTTGCAAGGGAATTGGCTGCGTGGCTTTGGATCGTGTTGCGCGCGATATCATCGATGGGGCAGGATACAAGGGATGCTTTGGACATTCGCTTGGACACGGACTCGGTATGTTGGTTCATGAGAACCCGAGAGTCGCTCCCGGAGCTCCCAAGGAAAGCGTTCTTGAAAGAGGACATATTGTCAGCGTGGAGCCCGGTATTTATATTGCGGGACAATACGGCTGTCGCATTGAGGATTTGATCTGTATCAAGAATGACGGCTCGGTTTATGATTTTACACACAGTCCGAAAGAAATGATCGAGCTGTTTTAAGGAGGCTGTATGGTAAGTTTACTTACTGCGGCAGAGGGCATTGATGCGAAAGTGATGCTGGAATGGAATCTTGTGGATTGGCTGAATCTGAATTTTTTTTCGGAATCGGTCGTTATGGCAGGAGTTCTGAACGTCGTAGGCGCAATCCTTTGCATGATCGTTCCTTATTTGTTGGGGAGCATCAATCCTGCGATTATTATCTGTAAGCACGTTTACGGGCAGGATATCCGCGACTACGGAAGCGGAGATGCTGATTTCAACAACGTATGGGGAGCATGTGGAAAAAAGCTTGCAATCCCCGTGTTGCTGCTTGAGGTTCTGAAATCTGTGATCGCGGTTCTTTTCGGGTGGCTTCTTTGGAAGTCGAGCGGTGGGGCGCTTGCCGGATTTTTTGTCATCTTTGGACACATGTTTCCGATTTTTCACCGTTTTAAGGGGGGGAAGGGAATCGCGTGCCTTGGCGGTGTGATCTTTATGCTCAGCTGGCTTTCATTTTTGGTATTGGCACTGATTTTCGTGCTTTCTTTGATCGCTTCGAGGCTTCTGTGCTTTGCCTCCGTGATGACATCCTTGCTTTACCCTCTGATTCTGAATGCTTTTGCCAATCGGCCGTTGTACGTTGCGATGGCAGTTATAACCGCATTGTTTATGGTTTACGTGCATTGGCAGAATCTTTGCCGCATGCGAGAGGGGAAAGAGCCGAGAATCGAATTTTCAAGAAAGAAAAAGAAAGAATAGGATACTGATATGCAAAACAATGAATCGAATACCTCCTACGGTCGTATCGGGGAATTGATTCTTTTGGCGGCTTCAAAGGGTGTTTTGAAAAAGGCTGTGCTTTCAAAAGCGGAGGATCCGCAAACGGTACGTGCAAGTGTGACGTTGCGCGCACTGGGTGGACGTAACGTCCTCCAAGCGGAAACGCTTCGTTCTGATCATAAAGCGTTACATGAAAACGTGGAAACAGAGAATGCTTTGCGCCTTTTGGAGATTTGTACTGCCTTTTCTCAGATCAATCTTCTCACAAGTGTTGGTGTGTGTGAGCTCAGAAGATCCAAAGGGGGAAAGGTTACCCTGATCGGTACAGATAAATTACAACGCGCAATTGAGAAGGTCGATGCTCGTCCTCTGCAAATTCTTGGCAACAACCGTGAAAAATCCTATATTCTCAAGGGAAATGAGCCGTTTTTGCGCCTTTTGGATATCAGTGATGAAAACGGACGAATCAAGGATAAAAAACAATCGAAATTCAGACAGATCAACCGCTTTTTGGAATTGATCCGTGATTGCCTCGGGCATTTGCCTAAGGAGGGGACACTTCGGGTTTGCGATCTTTGTTGCGGAAAAAGTTATCTCTCCTTTGCCGCATACCATTATTTTGCAAACGTCCTTGGGAGAAAAATTCATATGACCGGTGTGGATCTCAAACCCGACGTTGTGGAATATTGCAATTCCGTTGCAAAGCAATTGCATTTTGAAGGCTTGGAGTTCCTTTGCGGTGACGTCGGAAAGTATCATACCGAAGAGCACGTACATCTTGTGATTTCTTTGCACGCTTGCGATATAGCAACCGACTTTGTTCTGAACAAAGCCGTTGAATGGAATGCCGATGTGATTCTTTCCACTCCATGCTGTCATCATGAAATGAACCATACACTTCGTTGTGAGACGCTTTCCTTTATTGCCGACCATTCCATGCTTCGGCAAAAGCTGTGTGATGCTGCGACCGATGCCTTGCGCTTGAAGCGATTGGAGGCCAATGGATACTCGGTATGTGCTCTGGAGTTGATCGATCCCGAGGAAACTCCGAAAAACATTATGCTTCGTGCATTGCGCAGGGGTGGATTTGATCGGAACAGTGCGGAAGCGCAACGGCTTATGGAGGAATATCTCTTGGCAAAACGTTTTTTGGTGGGAGATGCGGACGTTTCGTTCTGAGTGAATGATAAAAGGAAGGTTTTTGATCTATGTTCAAGCTTTTTTCAAGCAAAAAAGATCCCAACAGTAAAAAATACCGTTGGGAAATGGCAAAGCAGATGAGCAATCATCACATTCGCTACGTTACGGAGAAAATCAATGACGTGGATGAGGTCATCGGGAAGAACGGTGGACTCAACATCAGAGATGATGAGCTTCTCGTATTCGCTTCCTCTGACGTTCTGATGCGTTGCAAGATTGAGGAGATGCAAGCGTGGGAGCTTCTTTCCAAGGACGGTGTGGTTATTACTGCGCCCGATCTTGAGCATGGCGGGAAGGAACGAACGATCATTGTTTACTACGTATATTACAGATAAAAACAGGCGGTGTCAAACAAATGCAAAGCGCATTTGCGACACCGCCTGTTTTTAAACGTCATCGTTTGGAGTGGATTTCATAAAGTAAATGATAAAGGGGATGCTGACAAGTCCCGTTAAGATATCCGCGATGGGTTGTGCGATCATGATTCCCGTTCTTTGAAGAAGGGCATTTGTGATTAAAAGGGTAGGGATAAAAAACGCACCCGAACGCATGATCGAAAGGAAGGAGGCAATACCTGCGCGCCGTATGCTCTGAAACAGCATGTTCACCGGAACGGAGAGCGGAAGAAATAAAATTCCGACCATGGCATAGCGAAGCGCGGTAATACCGACGGTGGGATCGGTTGTTTCCTGCTGAAGAAAATGAACGATGGGTTCTGCAAAGATCGAGCCGACGATTGCCAGAAGTGTGACAAGTGCCGCACCGAACAACGTCGTAAAAATCAATCCCTTTTTGACACGATTGTATTTTTTGGCTTGGTAGTTGAAGGATGCCACCGGTTGAAATCCTTGACCGATGCCAAGACCGACAAACATGATGAGGGAAGAGAAACGGTTTGCGACACTCATTCCCGCGACCATTGCGTCTCCGTAAGGGCGCATCAGCGTGTTCAAAAGTCCTCCGGAGATCGAATTGAGACCTTGACGGATCAGCGAAGGGAAGCCAACCTTGATGATTGCAACGTACTCTTGAATATGACGGCTCATTGCACGAAAAGAAATTTTGCTTTGCGCCATTCGCTTGTAAAAGAACAACAGGATCAGAAAACTGACAGTCTGAGAGATTGCGGTTGCCATACCCGCGCCGAAAATATCCATTCCCAAAACACAAATAAAAAGCCAATCCAATGAAATATTGAGAAGTCCACCCGTGGTAAGTCCGATCATTGAGTAAAAGGCTTTTCCCTCATAGCGAAGGTTGTTGTTCAGTACGATGGATGCAATCATGATGGGAGATGAGAGCAGCACCCAAAAACCGTATTTCATTGCAAAGGGAAGTGCGGTTTCCGTGCTTCCGAGAAGTTGCATGAACGGTTCCAAGAAAAGAAGACCGAAAATGAGAAGCAATGCGCCCATGCCGCCACCGGCAAAAAACGCACTGGAAACGTATCGGGAGGCACTTTTGGTGTCTTTATCTGCCAATGACTTGGCTACGAAGCTTCCCGAACCGTGCCCCCACATAAAGGCGACTGCTTGAATGATGGATTGCAGAGTGAAAAGAATTCCCGTGGCGGCTTGCTGGCTGTCTCCGAATTCTCCAAGACCTACGAAATAACTGTCTGCCAGATTATAAATTCCCGTGATCAGCATGGAGATTGTTGTGGGAATTCCCAGCGTAATGATCAATCGGGAGACGGGCGTTTCGGTCATTTTTTGATAGTGTATATCCGCTTGTGTCAAATCAAATCACCTCTTTCCAAGCTCTGTAATGTATTATAACGGATGAAAGCGAAGTTTTCTGTAGAAAATTGTAAATTTATTTGTTGGGGCAGCCGATGAAATCAAAAAGGTGAGTATGTAAATGCGTTTTTTCGCATCTGTACTCACCCCTGATGTTTTTTGTGTCACTGCTTGACACTGCTCCTAAAACTGTGATTTTTTTCGGGATTTCGTTTTGATCAAATAGTAAGCAAGGTAAAACAGAGTGATGTAGACGATAAAAAGCAATACCACAAGGAGCGGATACAGAATTTGATTTCCGTTTACAAGATTGTAAATGACGTCATAAGGTGTTCCGTCTCCTCTGCGAAGAAACATATAGTTATAATCCAGCACCGTATTGGCAATTCCGGCGGCAACGCAGAAGGAAAGTAAGATGCTGAAGGTGATCCATATGTTTTTCTTTTTCATGCTTTCCATGCCGGAAAAGACGATGTAAAGAGAGGTGAATCCCGCGGTTGCGTGTGTGATTCCGGAAATCACGTTGTCGAAGGAAAGCACAGGGTAACAGCTGTAGTTTTGTCCCGCAGCATAGGTTCCGAGAATTGCACCGAGGATGCCGAAAATAAAGACGAAGTCAAGTGCTGCTTCTTGGAGCTTTCCACGTGAGAATGCTGCAAGCGGAATGACGATCAGCTGGATACTGCACAGAAAGAGGGGAAGGTTGTATAACCAATCCAAGGGATCGTTGGATCTGAGGCAGCAAATGATAATTTTGAAAAGCTCACAGGCATCGATGAAAATAGCTGAAAAAATCAGACACTTGTTTTTTGTGGAAAAATCTTTTTCTCTGTTCTTAAGTCCCAACAGTACGGCGCACGTGATCATAACGACCATCAGTGCGGAAACGAAGACGAGGTGCTGCCATGACATATACCCCTCGGGTTCGCGCAGATAACCGCCCCAACCAAAAAACTCTTTCATTTCGTCAATCCCTTTCTGCATGATTTGCGTATAGTATAACATAAAAAAATCTGTTTGTATATGTTTTTTGATGAAATTGTGAAAAAAACAAAGAAATGTGACAAAAATGTGATACTGCGAGGTGGAGAGTGGGTTGGAGGAGCCACATTCCTTCTGCTTTTTGCAAGTAAAATGCCGTGGGGGCACTCAGCAGCCATACTACACAAAAAAAGAAGACCAACCCTTGGGGCTTGATCTCTTTTTTGTGTAATAATCTGCTCGTTGATCCGTTGAACTGCCAAAACCAGAAAAGTTGCATTTTATTTCCTTGAAATATGGGCGTTCTTCAGGAATGTTTCGCCATTTAATGGAATAGAAAATATATTTTCCTAAAATCTCTTGACAAAAACGCCACACATGTGTATAATGAATATATACAGTTTTAACAGGTGGAGGGGATGACGTGAATATCCTGATTGACAATAAAAGCGGTGAACCGATATATAATCAGATTTACTTTCAAATCAAGAATCAGATTATAAGCGGTGAGCTTAAAGAGGATGAGATGCTTCCATCTATTCGAGGACTCGCAAAAGATCTGCGTATCAGTTTTATCACTACCAAACGTGCGTATGAAGAACTTGAAAAGGAAGGCTTTATCTACACCCTCCCGGCAAAGGGCTGTTATGTTGCGCCGAAGAACGTAGAGCTTTTGCGAGAAGAAAATCTGAAAAGGATCGAGGAACATATCGAGCAGATAGCAAAACTCGCCGCCTCGTGTAATTTGAACCGTGATGATATTGTTGAAATGATTACGTTCGGTATGGAGGAACAAGAATGAAGGCACTTGAAATAAAGAATGTAAGTAAATCCTTTTCGGGATTTTGTTTGGATAGCGTAAGTCTTACTCTGCCAAGCGGTTGTATTATGGGGCTTATCGGTGAGAACGGAGCGGGAAAAAGCACTACGATAAAGCTTATCTTGGATATGATTCACAAGGATAGCGGAACAATTACGATACTTGGCAAGGATAACGGAAAAAACATATCACTTATCAAAGAAGATATTGGTGTCGTAATGGACGAGGTAGGTATTCCCGAATGTCTTACGGCGAAGCAGGTCGGCAAGGTTATGAAGCACACTTTTCGTAATTGGAACGATGCCGAATATGCCCGACTCCTGCAAAAACTATCTTTACCCGATAGCAAGCCGTTTAAGGAGTTTTCGCGCGGTATGAAGATGAAGCTCGGTATTGCCGTTGCTATGTCACACGGTGCTAAATTGTTGCTGCTTGACGAACCGACAAGCGGACTTGATCCCGTTGTGCGTGATGAAGTAGTTGAGATGTTCTATGATTTTACAAGGGATGAAAACCACTCTATTCTCATATCTTCACACATCGTCAGCGACCTTGAAAAGCTCTGCGACTACGTGGCGTTTTTACACAAGGGCAGGCTCTTGCTTTGCGAGGAAAAAGATGTACTGTTATCCGAATACGCTATCATTCATTGTACCGTAGAACAGCTTTCTGAGCTTGACAAAAATGCGGTAAAGTACAAAAAGGAAACGCCCTACGCTGCCGAGGTCATCGTGTCACGCAAAGATGCGCCCGATGGCTTCAAATTAAGCCCCATCAGCATTGAGGAGCTGTTCGTGTTTATGGTAAAGGAGGAGAGATAAATGAAGGGACTTCTTTTGAAAGATCTATACATGATGAAGAAGTATAGCAGAGCGACTCTTATTATTGCGATCGTTTTTATACTCGTATCCTTTGTAAGTAAAGAAAATTTGTTTTTTATATTTTATCCGTGTCTGCTTGGCGGTATGATGCCCGTCAGTCTCCTTGCCTACGATGAACGCAGTCGATGGATGCAATATAGTGAGACAATGCCATATACCAAAGGGCAGATCGTTAGTTGCAAATATTTGATAGGACTTGGGTCGGTGGTGCTTGTCCTGATTGGCACGGGAGTGGCCCAGGCGATACGAATGTGCATAGACGGAACTTTCGTGATCGGAGAATACCTTGTTCTTATGCTGATTTTGCTGATTATGTCACTTCTGACATCCTCTATCATTCTTCCGTTTGTATTTAAGTTCGGCGTTGAAAAGGGGAGAATGGCTTACTATGTCATGATAGGCCTCGTATGTGCGGGAAGTGTTATATCCTCCAATTTGTTGTCTAACGGATTTAGAACAGAAATAAAATTGAATGGAATTTTGCCCATTATATGCCTTGTTGGAATGGGAATATACGCACTGTCTTGGTATCTGTCGGTAGTGTTTTATAAGAAGCGGAAAATATAGAAAGAATAACCTGCAATTCAACGAATTGCAGTCAGATCACTGACAAAGGGCTCAGAACCGTAGTCCTGAACCCTTTGTCAGTAATCTGAGGACTCCGATTGGAGTCCTGCCTTCTTTTGGTGCGGGTAAAAGGAGTTGAACTCATCACAAATGCCGCGTAAAATGCAGAGCTATGTTTTAGACACTTCTATGCGGCATTCTTTCATTTTTGCAAGCAAAAATGAGCGTGAAGATTCTTTAACGCTTTATCCGAAGCAAAAAAAGAAGGCCCAAACCTAACGGCTTGGTCCTTCTTTTTTTTGGTGCGGGTAAAAGGACTTGAACCTTCACGAAGTTGCCCCCACTAGAACCTGAATCTAGCGCGTCTGCCAATTCCGCCATACCCGCATAGGAATGCCGCTCTTGTTGCGACCCTTATATTATATACGAAGTGTTCTGATTTGTCAATACCTTTTTTGAAAGTTTTTTGTTTTTTCTGAAAATTCAATTGTCAAATTACGCTGAACGCGTGTTTTTTGAAAAGCTGTGATCAAAAATCGTTCGACGAAAAAAAGAAGAAAAAATATTGAACTTTTTTTCAAAAAACTATTGACATTTCAAAAAAATAGTGTATAATATATCATGTTGCGAACAAACGCACATGCGGGAGTGGCGGAACTGGCAGACGCGCACGTTTGAGGGGCGTGTGGTTAACACCGTACGGGTTCAATTCCCGTTTCCCGCACCAAGAAGGACACCAATCGGTGTCCTTTTTTGTCTTTTGTATACACGGCAGAGCGATTGACTGAATTTTTGGGGAGCTTTGGAAAAAGCAACCCTCGGTTGACAAATTGCAATGCATGGGTTGGTTGCAAAACGTAGGATCGCGTGCTACAATATTGATATCGAAGGGCATTGGGAGGTATGCTATGATTCTTGCGGATAAGATTGTGAAATTGAGGAAAAAGAACGGCTGGTCACAAGAGGAGCTGGCTGAAAAAATGAACGTTTCCAGACAGGCGGTTTCCAAATGGGAAAGCGAACAGACGGTTCCGGATCTTGAAAAGATTTTGTTGCTTGCCAATTTGTTTGGGGTGACTACTGATTTTCTTTTGAAGGATGAAATGGAGGAAGAGGATTGTGCGGCTTTGAAGGAATGTCCCGCGGTCATGCAAATTGACATGGAGGCGGCAAACGAATATCTCGACGTGCGACGCGCGGCATCCTTCAGAATTGCGATTGCCACGTTTTTGTGTATCCTTTCCCCGATTGCACTGTTTGTTCTCGGCACGGCAGCGGAAATGGGGAGCATTCCGCTTTCCGAGACACTGGCGGGGGTGATCGGGCTTGCAGTGTTGTTTGCGTTTGTTTTATGTGCTGTTCCGATTTTTATTTATTGCGGATTCAAAAATGCACCGTATGAGTTTCTTGAAAAGGATGTTCCGTTTGAGCTTACCTACGGTGTGAAGGGATTGGTAGAGACGAGACGGGCGGCATTTGCGAAGTGTTATATGACGTGCAATATCATTGCCGCTTGCATTTGCATATTTTCACCCGTTCCGTTGGTGCTGTCGGCATTTTTTGAAAATGAACTTCTTTGCGTGGCAATGCTCGCCGTAACGATGATCGTTGCGGGGATCGGCGTTTCGATTTTCATTGTGGTCGGTGTTCGAAACGCAAGCTTTCTAAAGCTTTTGGGAGAGGGAGAGTTCTCAAAGCGCGAAAAGAAACGAAATACGGTTGCGGAAAGCGTCGGTGGTGCATACTGGGGTGTTGTGGTTCTGATCTATTTGGTGTGGAGCTTCCTTTCCAATGACTGGCACGTTACGTGGCTGACCTTCTTGGTGGGCGGTGTGCTTTTTCCGATTGTTGTCGGTTTGTGCGACTTTTTCTTCTATGGGAAATCGGATCAAAAGTGATTGAATTCGACTTATTTTTTGCTTGTTTCTTTTTTAACGATTTTTGGTGATTCTTGCTTTTTTGCAAGAATTCTCACGTTATATTTTTCACAAATCAAAAAAGCATTGTTTTTGCATTTTTTTCATGCAAATCAATGCTTTTTTGTGTTGACAAAGCAAGATTTACAAGGTATAATATAGGATGAGCCGTTGTATCTTAAAAACAAAAGTTTGTGAAAAAATTGCTTTTTTCGCTTTGAAGCAAGGGGCTTATTAAATAAAGAAAGGTGATTCTCCAATGGCTTTTTCTCTCCACGGAATTCATGTTCCTCACAGAAAAAACACTCAGGATAAACCGGTCGCGCGGATTGCTACACCCAAAACGGTGACCATCCCCATGGTGATGCATATCGGAAAACCTGCACTTCCTATTGTGAAGGTGGGTGACTGTGTCAGCGTGGGAACGAAGATTGCAGAGGCGGACGGTATGATTTCCTCGCCGATCTATGCAAGCGTTTCCGGAAAGGTGACCAAAATACAAAATTTCCTTCTTTACAGCGGTACTGCTACCACGGCTGTTGTAATTGAATCCGACGGAGCTATGACACCGGATGAATCCATCGTGCCGCCCGTGGTGAATTCGCGTGAAAGCTTGATTGAGGCAATCAAGGAAAGCGGGATCGTTGGTTTGGGAGGCGCGGGATTCCCGACTTACGTCAAGTTGAATGCCGATCCCGCGAAAATTGAATATCTCATCGTTAACGGTGCCGAATGCGAGCCTTACGTAACGAGCGATACCTATACGATGACCTCCCGGAGAGAGGATATGGAAACGGCGCTGGAGGCATTGAATCGATATCTTGGAATCAAAAACGTTATTGTCGGGATTGAGGCAAACAAGAAAACCGCCATTGCGTCCATGAAGGAATTTGCGGAAAGTGCAAGTCGGTACTGCGATGCCAAGGTCAAGGTGCTTCCTTCCGTATATCCTCAGGGCGGAGAAAAGGTTCTGATTTACAGCACGACGGGAAGAGTGGTTCCTGCAGGAAAGCTACCCATTGACGTCGGGTGCGTTGTGATCAACTGCACAACCCTTGCGACGATCGGCGCATATCTGAAAACGGGAATGCCTTTGGTGGAAAAATGTGTGACGGTGGACGGTGGGGCTGTTAAGAATCCGCAGAATGTGATCGCCCCTATTGGAACGTCTATGGCGGATATGTTTGAATTTTGCGGTGGCTTTACGGAGCAGCCCGCAAAGCTGCTTTACGGTGGTCCTATGATGGGATTGACCGTACCCGATACGACAGCACCCGTGATCAAGAATACGAATGCGATTCTTGCCTTGAACGAAAAGGAAGCAAGACTCCCCAAGACAAGCGCATGTATTCGTTGCGGTTCGTGTACGAACACTTGTCCTTTCGAGCTGAATCCGGCAGAGATCGCAAGAGCTTACGATGCCAAAAACGTCGTAGCCTTGGAGGAGCGCTTTGTCAATGCGTGCATGGAGTGCGGATGCTGTAGCTTTGTTTGTCCCGCAAACCGTCCCTTGGTACAAACAAACAAGCTTGCAAAGGCATTTTTGAGAGAAGAAAAAGCAAAGGAGGCGAAACAGTGATGAATCAGAAAACCGCTCTTTCGGTATCTCCTCACATTCACAGTGGTCGCTCCACCGCTAAAATCATGCTCGACGTTCTGATTGCTCTTGCACCCGCGATGGTTGCAGGCGTTGTGATCTTCGGTGCGTGGTCGCTTCTTGTTGTGGCTGTTTGCGTGGCTTCCTGTGTGGGCTTTGAGGCGCTTTTTAACCTCATTGTGAAAAAAGAGCAGACGGTAGGCGATCTCAGCGCAGCGGTCACAGGTCTCCTTCTCGGCTTGAACATGCCCTATAATATTCCTCTTTGGCAGTGTGTGATCGGCGCTTTGTTTGCCATGGTGGTTGTCAAGGGACTTTTTGGTGGAATCGGCTGTAACCCTGTCAATCCCGCCATCACAGCGCGCGTTTTTATGCTGGTGGCATTCGGTTCTATGACTGTGAAGGCTCTTCCTACGGTGGTGGACACCGTTTCGAGCGCAACTCCCCTGGAGCTTGCGGAAGGGGAAGCGATGCCCTCCTTGTTGGATCTGTTTTTGGGACTCCGCGGCGGTGCGATCGGTGAGACCTGTATTCTTGCGCTGCTCATCGGATTGATTTATCTGTTGGTCCGCCGTGTGATCACGTGGCAAATTCCCGTTTCTTTTATTGGAAGCGTGTACATCCTTTCCTTCTTCATGGAGGGCTTTGATCCCTTGAGGGCTTTGGCATTGATTATGTCGGGCGGTCTCTTCCTCGGCGCGATCTTTATGGCGACCGATTACGTGACCTCTCCTTCGACCGCTCTTGGAAAGATCATCTTCGGCGTGGGTGCCGGTTTGATCACCTTCCTGATCCGCTATTTCGGTGTATATCCGGAGGGGGCTTCCTTTGCGATTCTCTTTATGAACATTCTTACCCCGTATATCGATTCCTGGACTAGGCACAGAGTGTTCGGAGTGGGAGGTAAAAAAGCATGAGCAAATCTTTGAAGAGTATTTTTGCGTTGGTTGCGATATGTGCGGTGATGGCAATTCTCCTTGCATTGACCAATCAGCTGACTGCCCCCATCATCAAAGAAAACCAGGAAGCTGCGGCAAATGAGGCTTTGCTTGTGGTAATGCCCGAGGGCAAGAGCTTTGAAAAAATCGATCTTTCTTCTTACGAGCTTCCCGCAACAGTGAGCGAAGCTTACCGAGAGGCAGGTGGCGGATACGTAATCTCCCTGATTACCTCCGGTTACGGATCTGACTTCTCGATCATGTGCGGTGTGGATGCGGACGGAACCGTCAGCGGTGTCGTTTGCCTTGGATCGAATGAAACCTTAGGTCACGAAAAAACGTACGGTGAGAATCTTGTCGGAAAGACGGTTGAAAACGTGGAGTCCGTAGATATCATATCCGGTGCCACCAAGACCACTGCGGCGTATCGTTCAGCGGTCAAGGATGCGCTCAATGCGGCATTGATTCTTGGAGGCACTTCCGTTGATATCCGTACCGAGGAGGAGATTTTTGCGGATCACCTGTCAGAGGCTCTTCCTGCGGCAGAAGGGAAATTTGAAAAGTTGTTCCTTACCGAGGCGCGTGACGGAGTTGATTCCGTTTATGCCGCGGCGAACGGAACGGGCTACGTTTGTGTGGTCGGTGAGAATTTCATTGCTACAGACGATGCGGGACGTTTGATCAAAGCACTTCCGTCCGGCGTATCTCTGGATGTTGAGGGATTGATTGGACGGATCCTGGCATCCAAGCTCACGGAATTGGATCTTGCGGCGTTTGAAGGCGTTCACAAGAACGTCATTTCAGCATCCAAGACCGACAGCGGGAACTACGTGCTTGAAGTAAAGGGCGCGGGGTACGGCATCGTGGGCGGTGATGATTATCATCCCGCATCGGGTGAGTATATTCTCATTCGCGTTTCCATGACGGCAGACGGCAAGATCATCGACTGCTTCACGGTTTCTCAGAAGGAAACCGACGGTATAGGATCTGTCTGTGCGGATGAGAGCTTTTATTCGGGCTTTGTTGGAAAAACCGAGGACGATTACCAAAGTGTTGACGCGATTTCGGGGGCTACGATGACGACCGACGGTTATAAGAAAGCAATTGAGCGTGCCTTTGCGGCGGTAGAAATTTTTGAGGGAGGTTCCGAATCATGAAAAACAGTAGTCATATGTCGGTTCTTCTCAAGGGAATTCTGAAGGAAAATCCGGTGCTTGTTCTGATTCTCGGCACATGTCCCACATTGGCAACCACTACGAATCTTGTCGGTGCATTCGGTATGGGAATTGCGGCACTTGCGGTGTTGGTTTGCTCCAACGTGCTGATTTCGCTTTTGCGTTGGCTGATTCCCGATACTGTGCGTATTCCTTGTTACATTGTGATCATTGCAGGCTTTGTAACCATTGTTCAAATGATCGTTCAAGCGTTTTTCCCGGAGCTTTATGAATTGCTTGGTGTCTATCTTGCCCTGATTACCGTGAACTGCATTATTCTGGGGCGGGCAGAAATGTTCGCAAGCAAGAACTCTGTTGCCAAATCCGCTTTGGACGGTATCGGCATGGGACTTGGATTCACGTTGGCTCTTTGCGTGATGGCGTTTATTCGTGAGGTCTTTGGAAACGCAACCTTTGCGGGCATTGCCATTCCGTTCCTTGAACCCTATAAGATCGAATTTCTTGTAAAGGCTCCCGGCGGTATGCTGGTGTACGGACTGCTGATCGCCCTCGTGTTTGTTTTGACACACGGAAAGGCACCTGCGAAAACAGAATTTTCCTGTGCCGGATGCCCTTCGGCGGGAAGCTGCCACACGGGTGTGTGTGAAAAGAAAGGAGCAGAACAGTAATGGATATGTTGAAAACACTGATCGTAATTCTGCTTTCCTCCGTTCTTGTAAACAACTACGTGCTCAGCCGCTTTCTCGGTATTTGTCCGTTCCTCGGCGTTTCCAAAAAGCTGGACCAGGCGACGGGGATGGGGCTTTCCGTAACGGCTGTGATGCTGCTGGCAACGGCGGTCACCTGGCCGATTCATCATTTGATTCTTGACAAGCTTGGTCTTGGATATATGCAGACCATCGTCTTCATCCTTGTGATTGCGGCGCTGGTTCAAATGCTGGAGATCTTTCTTAAAAAATTCTCTCCCTCGCTTCACAAGGGATTGGGTGTTTATCTGCCGCTGATTACCACCAACTGTGCGGTGCTCGGTGTTGCGATCAACAATATCACTGACGGATTCAATTTCCTTGAATCCATGGTAAGCTCACTTGGCTGTGGACTGGGATTCCTCCTTGCCATGGTTCTTTTCTCGGGGCTTCGTTCCCGCATTGAGGAAAGCCGCATTCCCAAGCCCTTCCGCGGTCTTGCCATCACCCTGATTGCTGCTTCCTTCATTTCGCTTGCCTTTATGGGATTTGCCGGAATCGTAGACGCGATCTTTGCATAAAGGAGGAATTGAAATGGATATTTTGATTGGTTTTGGCGTTGTAACTGCCGTCAGTATTGTGCTTGCCGTTTTATTGGCACTGGTTTCGCGCTTCTTCGGTGTCGAAGAGGATCAGACGGTGAAAGCAATCCGTGATGCACTCCCGGGAGTCAATTGCGGTGCTTGCGGTTTTAAAGGCTGTGACGATTATGCCGTAGCCATTGCACAAGGGCAAGCAAAGCCCAACCTCTGCGTCCCCGGAGCGGAAAGTACTGCCGAAAAAATCGGCGAGATTCTGAATATTGAGGTGGAAGCCCCTAAGGATGTTGTTGCTTTTGTTCATTGCAACGGAAATTGTGAGGCAACCTCGAGAAAGGCAGATTACAAGGGTGTTTCCACTTGCCGTGCGGCAAGTGCGATTTACGGTGGTCCCAATAGCTGTATCTATGGGTGTATGGGATTTGGAGATTGCGCGGCGGCTTGTCCTACGCAAGCGATTTGCATGAAGGATGGAATTGCACACGTGGATACCTCCCGCTGTCTCGGTTGCGGGCTTTGCGTGAGCATTTGTCCCAAAAAGGTGATCTCTCTGCTTCCGCAGGAGACTGCGACGGTGGTGATGTGTAACAGCCGCGACAAGGGAGCGGATGCTCGCAAGGCTTGCTCCAATGCTTGTATCGGATGCAAAAAGTGCGAGAAGGTATGCCCCGAGTCTGCGGTGAAAGTGGTGGATAATCTCGCTCAAATCGATTACACTAAGTGTACGGGATGTGGAATTTGCACCGAGGGTTGTCCTACGGGTTGTCTCAAAAAAATCTTCTTCCCGGATCTTCCCGAGGAAAGCTGATTGTATGAATGAATCGAAACATGTGCCCGCCGTGAACGTCGGCGGGCACAAATTAAAAAACGACCTGATGTTTATTTCTCTGTTGCTTCTTTTAGTGATCGCTCTCGGTTTGTGTATGTATTTCTTTCGCGGACCGGGGGATTGCGTGAGTGTGACGGTGGACGGTGAGCTTTTGGGAGTATATTCGCTTTCAAAGGATACCGTGCTGGAAATAAACACGGGGGAGCATGAAGAAGGGCACAATCTTCTTGTGATCAAAGACGGGATGGCGTACGTGGAGTCGGCTTCCTGCCCCGACGGCATTTGCGTTTCTCATAAGCCGATCTCGCGGAGTGGGGAGTCCATTGTTTGTCTTCCGAACCGCGTTGTGATCACCGTTACCGAGTCAGAAGAGAACGATGCCCCCGATCTGGTGGTATAAGGGGAGTCTGTATGAAGAATACTGTGAAAAGAACTGCATTTTTGGGACTCTTTACCGCTGTGGCAATCGTATTTGCCTACATTGAGGTTTTGCTTCCGCCGATTTTTACAGCCATCCCGGGAATCAAGCTGGGACTTCCCAATATTGTGATCGTTTTTCTGCTTTACCGCAGAGGCGTCGGAGAAGCGGCTGCGGTTTCGGTCGTTCGAATTCTGGCTGTTTCACTTTTGTTTGGCAATTTTGCAAGCTTTGCTTACAGCGTAGCAGGAGGAGTGCTCAGTCTCCTTGCGATGGCACTTCTTCGCAAATGGAATTTTCTTTCACACATCGGTGTGAGCGTTGCCGGAGGTGTTCTTCATAACGTAGGGCAGATTCTGATGGCGATGCTTTTGCTCGGAACAGCCGAGCTTGGTTATTATCTCATCGTACTTGCCGTTACGGGGACGGTTTCCGGAATTTTGATCGGAATTTGCGGGGGAATTGCGATTTCGCGTGTCCCGTCGAAGTATCTTTGAGAAAAAATAACAAATATGGAAATACTCTATTGACAAATGCCACGTTCTATTGTAAAATGATTTTGATACGGTTGTAACGTATAGGACAACCGTAAAAAAAGACAGGAGATCAACTATGAAAAAGATTCTTTGTTTCACATTGTGCCTTGCGATGCTTGTAGGGGCACTCGCGCTTGTTTCCTGCCGGGAAGAGCCGAAGCTGAAGCTCGGTATGGGTGTATACACCAACGTATCCGCTGCGTCGGATGCTGACGGGGACGTAAGCGGAGAAGGAAAAGCTACTGTTACCGCTGCTGCAGTGACGCTGGATGCGGACGGAAAGATCGTTGCTTGTGTTCTGGATACTGCGGATCTTTCGGTGAAGTACACGGCGGAAGGAAAGGCGGTTGCCAATCAAGGCTTCAAGACAAAGGGAGAGAGCGGTAAGGATTACAATATGGTCCAGTACGGCGGTGCTTCCAAGGAATGGTTTGAGCAGGCAGATGCATTCGAAGCTCTGGTTGCGGGAAAGACGCTGGATGAGGTCAAGGCTTTGGTAGCGGAAGGCAACAAGGGAACTGATGAGGTTATCAATGCCGGCTGTACCATCATGATCCACGAGTTTGTATATGCCATCGAAAAGGCTTGCAACAATGCTTTTGATTCCGATGCGACCGCAAATGAAACCTTGAAGCTCGGTGTCTTCACAGAGCAGACTACCTCGGATGCAACCGAGGAGAAGAACGGACAAAACAAGATTGAAACCACTGTATTTGCCGCTGCCGTGGATGCGGACGCAAAGGTGGTTGCCGCTACCAGCGACTGCGTACAGATCGCGTTCACGTTCGATGAAACGGGTGCTTCCACGTATGATCTGACAAAGAAGGCGACTTCTAAGAGAGAAGCGGGAGACAACTACGGTATGAAGGCTTATGGCGGTGCTTCCAAGGAATGGTATGAACAAGCAGATGCATTCAATGCGGCGACCATTGGCAAAACCGCAAGTGAGATTGCGGCGATGATGGCTTCCGACAATTACGGAGTTGCTGACGTCAAGGACGCGGGATGCACGATCCTGGTCAACGGATTTGTAAAGGCTGCTGCTAAAATCGGTTGACAGAATACGAAAAGGCGGGAGGTATCAAACCTCCCGTTTTTTCCGATAGAAAGAGGAAAAAATGAAAAAGAAGCTGTTGTCGGTGTTGTTTTTGTGCAGCATCCTTCTGCCGATCCTGCTCTCCGCTTGCACCGGGCAGGAAAAAGAAAAGTTTTCTACGTATTCTTTTGATTATTTTGATACGGTGACCACCGTAATAGGCTATGCCGAGAGCCAGGAAGAATTTGACCGATGTGCAGAAAGAATTCTTCACATTCTTGAAGAATATCACATGCTTTATACCGTCTATCATCGGTATGAAGGAATGGAAAATCTCTGTACTGTCAATGAACTCGTAAACGGTGTGCATCGCACTGTCAAGGTGGACACGCGGATCATAGAGCTTTTGCAATATGCAAAGGAGATCTATCAAAAAACCGAGGGAACCGTGAACGTTGCGATGGGAAGCGTGCTCTCCATATGGCACGATTACAGAACGGTGGGATCTTCAGATCCCATAAAAGCGAAGCTGCCTCCCAAAGATACGTTGGAGGCTGCCTCCCATCATACGGATATTGAGTGTCTTGTCATCGACGAGGAAAATTCTACAGTGACGCTGACCGATCCGCAAATGCGATTGGACGTAGGAGCGATTGCCAAGGGCTATGCCGTGGAAATGGTGGCACGCCAATTGGAGGCGGAAGGGATTACAGGGTACGTTCTCAACGTCGGTGGAAACGTGCGTACGGTCGGGACGCGCGGAGACGGAGACGCGTGGACTGTAGGAATTGATCATCCCGACGAAGAGGTTGAGGATGCATATCTTGCGACACTTTTTTTTTCGGAGAATGAAGCACTTGTGACGAGCGGTAGCTACCAGCGCTACTACGTTGTCGATGGAGAGCGGTATCATCACATCATTGATCCCGAAACGCTGATGCCGGCAAGCGGATACGTTTCCGTTTCCGTGGTTACCAAGGATTCGGCACTCGGGGATGCGTTGTCGACCGCACTGTTTTGCATGAGCTTGGAAGAGGGAAGGAAGCTGATCGATTCCATGCCCGACACAGAGGCTCTTTGGGTGTTAAACGACGGGACGCAACATCGCTCCGACGGATTTTGCGCATACGAAACCGGCGAAAAATGAGAAACAGGGGCTGTCTCAAATCGACGATTTGAGACAGCCCCTCGCGCGAAAAAGGCGACTGTAGGCTTTTTTTGCGCCGGGAAATTTGCGGTTTTCGCTTAAAAATACTATAAAATTTGATAGAACGATGGGCGAAAATGACGGCGTCGAGCCGTCAAGCAAAAACCACGGGGGTGTCGACCAAATGCAAAATGCATTTGAGACAC
>JAZSMX010000106.1:0-8387 GCA_045536125.1 Eubacteriales bacterium
CTTGGCTCACAGAACGACATGGCTACGATCCGACTTGATCATCGATACCGATGAGAATTCTCCCACGCTGACCTTCAACACCATCGCGCGCCACCAGTCCAAGCTGGTACGCATCCGCGTGGCGTCCAACAAGTCTCCCTGGCTTGCGGCCACAGAGGTGGGCGACGTTTACACCGTGCCGATCTCCCACGGAGAGGGTCGATTCCTCTGCTCCGAGGAGCTCATCCGCACGCTGGCGGCAAACGGACAGATCGCGACGCAGTACGTCGATCTTGACGGCAACGCGACCGACGACATCCGTTACAATCCCAACGATTCCGCCTTTGCCATCGAGGGCATTACCTCGCCCGACGGCAGAGTCTTCGGTAAGATGGGACACAGCGAGCGTATCGGCAAGGGACTGTATCAAAACGTGCTTGGCGAATACGACATGAAGATGTTTGAATCCGCGGTGAAGTATTTCCGCTGACAGGAGTGTAGTATGGCTTATTTATCGGATATTGAGATCGCGCAAAGTGCGCGTCTTCGCCCCATTACCGAGATCGCAAAGGTCGCGGGAGTGGACGAGAAATATTTGGAGCAGTACGGAAAATACAAGGCAAAGGTGGACGCCTCCCTCTTGCGCGAGAGTGACCGCCCCGACGGCAAGCTCGTTCTTGTCACGGCGATCACACCCACTCCCGCAGGGGAGGGAAAGACCACCACGACCATCGGTCTTGCCGACGGAATGCGTCGCATCGGTAAAAATTGTGCGGTCGCTCTGCGCGAGCCGTCCTTAGGCCCCGTCTTCGGTGTCAAGGGCGGTGCTGCGGGCGGCGGCTACGCACAGGTCGTTCCGATGGAGGATATCAATCTCCATTTCACGGGAGATTTTCACGCCATCGGAGCTGCGAACAACCTGTTGGCGGCAATGCTTGACAACCACATCTACCAGGGGAATGCGTTGGGGATCGATCCCCGTCGCATCACCTGGAAGAGATGCGTGGATATGAACGACCGTCAATTGCGCTTTGTGACCGACGGTCTTGGCGGAAGAGTGAACGGTGTTCCGCGCGAGGACGGCTTCGATATCACGGTCGCGTCGGAGATCATGGCAGTGTTCTGTCTTGCTTCCTCCATTGCCGACTTGAAGGAGCGTCTTGCAAGAATCGTTGTGGCGTACACCTATGACGAGCGTCCCGTGACCGCGGGCGACCTCGGTGCGGTGGGCGCGATGGCGGCACTTCTCAAGGATGCCATGAGCCCGAACCTCGTGCAGACCTTGGAGGGAACGCCCGCGTTCGTTCACGGAGGTCCCTTTGCCAACATCGCCCACGGCTGCAACTCGGTCATTGCCACACGAATGGCGATGAAGCTTGCGGACTACGCGATCACCGAGGCGGGCTTTGGCGCGGATCTGGGTGCGGAAAAGTTTCTGGACATCAAATGCCGCGCGTCGGGGCTCTCTCCCGACGCGGTGGTGGTGGTTGCCACCGTCCGTGCGCTCAAGATGCACGGCGGTGTGGCAAAGACCGAGCTTGGGGAAGAGAACCTTGCGGCACTTACACGGGGACTTCCGAACCTTTTGCGCCACGTTTCCAACATGAAAAACGTCTACGGACTTCCCTCTGTCGTTGCCCTCAACCGTTTCCCCACGGATACGGACGCGGAGGTCGCGACCGTGATGGAGGAATGCAAGAAACTCGGTGTCAATACCGTGCTCTCCAACGTTTGGGCAGAGGGCGGACTCGGTGGCATGGAGCTTGCCCGTGAGGTGGTGCGCCTTTGCGAAGAGCCGAAGGACTTCCGCTTCTCCTACGGGCTTGACGGAACGATCGAGGAGAAGATCGAAGCGATCGTCAAGCGCGTCTACGGCGGTGACGGTGTCAACTTCACCCCGAGCGCCAAGAAGGAGATCGCGCGTTTGACCTCTCTCGGCTTTGACCGTCTCCCCATCTGTATGGCGAAGACACAGTACAGCTTCTCGGACGATCCCTTGAAGCTTGGTGCACCCGTGGGCTTTACCGTCACCGTGCGAAACGTTAAGGTCAGCGCGGGCGCGGGCTTTGTGGTGGCTCTCACGGGAGACATCATGACCATGCCGGGACTTCCCAAGTCGCCCGCAGCCAACCGCATTGACGTGGACGACAACGGCAAGATCACGGGACTGTTCTGAGGTGGAATGATGAAAAGGAGAATGAGAGTTTTGGCACTTGCCTTGGCTCTCCTTCTCTCTTTCTGTGTCCTCTTTGCCTGCACGACAGAGGGGGGAAGAGAGAATGAGAGTGAGAGCGATGAGGCGAATTCGACAAGCGGAAGCTCCGCGGGGGGAAGAAACCACAGCGGAGGACGCAACGGAGGGGAGCGTTGCGAGTGATGAGGAACACGCCCCCGAAAACGGCTCTTCCGAGAGTGTGAAGAATTATGTGAAAATGACGGTTTGTTATACGGACAACGGGGGGCAGGAGATGACAGGTGAGATCCTGATCAAGCTCTGTCCCGAATACGCTCCCATCACCGTCGCAAACTTCAAAAAGCTGGTTTCGTCGGGCTTTTACGACGGCTTGACCTTTCACCGCGTCATTTCGGACTTTATGATCCAAGGGGGAGATCCCAAGGGGAACGGAACGGGATCGAGCGATCCCATCAAGGGCGAATTTGCGGCAAACGGTGTGGGAAACACGCTCCGTCATCAGCGCGGCGTGATCTCCATGGCGCGCAGAGGTGACAGCTACGATTCGGGCTCCTGTCAGTTCTTCATCGTGCACAAGACGAGTGAAAGAAACTCCTACAGCCTTGACGGACTCTATGCCGCCTTCGGCTACGTGGTCAAGGGCATCGAGCACGTGGACGGCATTGCCTCGGTAACGACCAACCCTTATAATGACAAGCCCGTCAATGACGTCGTGATCCTTTCCTGCACGCTGACGGCAGCGCCCGACGCGTGATTTGTGACGGGGGAGCATTTGCGGCATCGCGCCTTAGTTTTGCCCGTTGACGGATTGTATTTTGAGCTTTTTCAAGCGAAAACCGCAAAAGCCGACCCGCGCAGAAGCCGACGGTCGGCTTTTTTGCGCGCGGGGGTGTCTCAGGTTTGCAATTTGAGACACCCCCTTTTTTTGAAGCCTATACAAATTGCTTTGAGAGCCGCTTTTGGGGACGGCAAAATTTGGTCATTTTATAGCGAAAAAAGATGATGGCGATGAGTTGACAAAACGGGGGTTTTATGTTATAATGACATAATAAATACAGATCCCCGATCATCGGAGAGCCGAACGAAATTTGAACCGCAAAAGGAGACTTCGAAATGGCAACCTTTATCAACGAACCCTCACATACCTTCAACGAATATCTTCTGATTCCCGGATATTCCTCCGCAGAGTGCATTCCCGCGAATGTGTCTCTCAAAACGCCCTTGGTAAAATACCGCAAGGGGGAAACGCCTGCGATCACGATGAATATCCCCATGATCTCCGCGATCATGCAGTCCGTGTCGGGCGACCGTCTTGCCATTGCTTTGGCAACCGAGGGTGGCGTTGCGTTTATCTACGGCTCTCAGACCATTGAGGATGAGGCGGCAATGGTCAAGCGCGCAAAGGATCACAAGGCAGGCTTTGTCAAGAGTGACTCCAATATTTCTCCCGACGCGCTTCTCTCCGATATTCTGGCGCTCAAGGAGAAGACGGGACATTCCACGGTTGCCGTCACCGAGGACGGAACTGCCGACGGACGGCTCGTCGGAATCGTCACGGGCAGAGATTACCGTGTCAGCCGCATGGATCCCGCCACTCCCGTGCGTGAGTTCATGACGCCCCTTTCCAAGCTGATCACCGCTCCCTTGGGCACGACACTCAAGGTTGCGAACGATATCATCTGGGACAACAAGCTCAACTCTCTCCCCATCGTGGACAAGGACGGCAAGCTTTGCTACATGGTCTTCCGCAAGGACTACGATTCCCACAAGCAGAACCCCAACGAGCTGTTGGATTCCTCCAAGAGATACGTGGTGGGTGCGGGCATCAATACCAGAGACTATGAGCAGCGCGTTCCCGCGCTCATCGAGGCAGGTGCGGACGTGCTCTGCATCGACTCCTCCGAGGGCTTTTCCGAATGGCAGAAGAGAACCATTGCGTGGATTCGCGAAAAATACGGTGACAGCGTCAAGGTCGGCGCGGGCAACGTGGTGGATGCGGCAGGCTTCCGCTTCCTTGCCGATTGCGGGGCGGACTTTATCAAGGTCGGTATCGGCGGCGGTTCGATCTGTATCACCCGTGAGACCAAGGGCATCGGAAGAGGTCAGGCAACCGCTCTGATCGACGTGTGTGCCGAAAGAGACAGATATTTCGAGGAGACGGGCATCTACGTTCCCGTTTGCTCCGACGGCGGTATCGTATACGATCACCACATCACTCTGGCTCTTGCCATGGGTGCGGACTTCGTCATGCTCGGCAGATACTTCGCGCGCTTTGACGAAAGCCCCTCCAACAAGGTCAGCATCGGCGGTACTTACTACAAGGAGTACTGGGGCGAGGGCTCGGCACGCGCACGCAACTGGCAGAGATACGACCTTGGCGGTGACAAGAAGCTTTCCTTTGAGGAAGGTGTCGATTCCTACGTTCCTTATGCGGGAAGTCTGAAGGACAACGTGGCACTTTCTCTTCAGAAGGTCAAGTCCACCATGTGCAACTGCGGCGCGCTCACGATTCCCGAGCTTCAAAAGAAGGCGGTGCTGACGCTTGTCTCCGCGACCAGTATCGTGGAGGGCGGCGCGCACGACGTCATTCAGAAAAACAACGAAAGCAAAATTGTCTAAAAATTTTTCACAAAAAAGAGGGCTTGTTCCATCGGTCGGAACAGTCCTCTTTTTTCTATTGACAAAAGAACTGCCTTTTTGTATAATGAAGATACGAACCGAATCTTTTTTTGAGAAGGGAAACGATCGATTATGAAAAAATGGATGAGAATTTTTGCGCTGATACAGGCGATCTGCTTGCTTGCCATCGGCTTTGCGGGCTGCGGAGGAACCGCTCCCGAGGATGACACGGGAACGCCCGACGGTACGGACAGCTCTTCGGGGGATGGCGGTGAGGAGTCTTCCTCCGAGGACGCGTCGGGCGAGGAGGAAGAGCTTCCCGAGCCTGAGGATGGCTTTGTCGCGGGCGAGGGGAACGTGTACGTCCTCAAGGACGGAGACCGCGAGGTCACCGTGGAGCTTTGCTCTCCGCGCACGGTGCGGATCAGCTATTCCATGGACGGATCCCGTGGCTACCGCGGCGACGATCCCGAATACTATATGGTACAAAAGGAGGTCTTCGGAGACGTTCCCCACAACGTAGAAGATCTGGAGGACACGCTGACCATCAAGACCGCGAAGATGGAGCTTCGCCTCACCAAAGCCCCCTTCAAGGCGGCAATGTATACGCTTGACGGAACGCTGCTTTCGATGGATTCCGTGCCCGCCTACGAAAAGAACGGGCGCATCGGTGTCAGAAAGCTGGAGGGAACGGAGAACGCGGGCGGTATTTTCGGCTTTGGCTCGGGAGACCACGGAAGACGTGACAACCTCAACCGCTACGGCAGTGATTTCTCCGAATTCACCATGTCGCACGGCCGTGTCGTTTCTCCCTTCTTCATGAGCTCGGTGGGATACGGCATCTTCCTCAACACGATGAGTCCAAATACCACCTTCTTCAAGAAGGGCGGCGGCTTTGAGACCGAGGAGTATCTGGATTATTACTTTATGTACGGCCCCGATTTCAAGACGATTCTTAACGAATATGCGGAATTGACGGGACGCATGGAGATGTACGGAAAATGGGCGCTCGGCTTCATGCTCTCCAAATACGGCAACGAAAACGCGACGCAAGCGGAATTTTTGCAATGGATTCACCGCCTGCGCGACGAGGGATACCCCTCGGATTGCTACGTGTTCGACTTCGGCTGGCGCGGGGACGTCAACGTGACGACCGCCAATCACAGCGCGGGGCAGAAGTGGGGCAATCAGATGTGGAGCAACGACAAGCGTAAGTTCCCCGACGTGGATGCGATGTTCAAGGAGGCGAGGGAGCTTGGCTTCCACGTCGGACTTCACAACAACGCGGGAACTCCCGAGGCATCGGGCGGCAAGGAGCTTTTCAAGCCCGTCTATGCCGACCGTTGGGTGAAGTCCTATATGGACAGCGTGATCACGACGGGGTACGGCGACTTCTTCTGGCCGGATGAATTTGACGTGCTCGGATCGAATTCCGCGCCCGTCCTCTCCGCACTCGGCGCGTATGAGGCATGGAAGGAATATACCGACGAGGTGCGCCCCATGTTCATGACGCGCGGAAGCTTTGCGGGACACCACTTTGCCACCGCGTGGTCGGGAGATACCGACGCGAGCGAGGCGGATCTTGCGTATCAGATCGGCTTTGCCATCGATACGGGACTGATCGGCTACTGGGCGACCTCCTGTGACCTCGGCGGCTTTAAAACCCGTCCCACCGACGCGCTCTATACCCGTTGGACGGCAGAGTTCGGCGCATGGAGCGCCATGATGCGCACCCACGGTCACGACGGACGTGAGCCTTGGGACTATAACGAGCTCGCGCAAACCACGCTCAAGGAAAACCTCAAGATCCGCTACGCGCTCTATCCCTATCTCTACACCTCCATGTGGCAGGGGTACAGCGAGGGTGTTCCGATCATGCGCGCGATGCTTTTAGAGGACGGAAGTCAAACCAATCCCGACGCATGGGATCTCAACCGCCAGTACTATTTCGGGGACTGGTTCCTCGTCGCTCCCGCGACCGAGGCAAGAGACACCAAGGTAAGTGTCTGGTTCCCCCCCAATACCACCTGGTTCCATTATTATACGGGTGAGCGGTACGAGGGTGGCAAGGACGGTAAGACCGTGACCTTCGAGGTCGCTCTTGACGAGATCCCCGTATTTGTCAAGGCGGGCGCGATTGTTCCGATGGGCCCCGACGTGAATTATGCCGACGAATTGCCGCTCTCTCCCTTGACCTTGGATATCTATCCTTTGGGAACGAGCAGCTACACGCTTTACGAGGACGACGGTGAGAGCCGCGCGTATCAGACCGAGAATGCGTATGCCACCACCAAGTATACCTGTGAGGAAGCGAACGGAAAGATCACCTTTACCGTATCCGAGCGCTACCTTGGAAACAAGAAGCTCTATACCCCCGTGGAGCGCGATATGATCGCGGTCTTCCACCACGTAAAAGGCGTGTCCTCGGTCACGCTGGACGGCAGCGCGCTTTCCGAGTATTCCTCAAAGACGGCACTGGACGGTGCGACGCGCGGATTCTATACCGACGGAACAACTCTTTCCGTCAAGCTTCCCGACACGGGCAAGAAGGCGGTGCTCTCCATCGCCTTTGCTTCTCTCGCACTCCCCGAGGAGGGCGAAGGCGTTGCCCCCGACGTGCTTCCCACCTTCCCTGTGGAGGACGGAACGGTGGTCGAATTGGAGAAGACGAAAATTTACAGTGCCAATCCCGCGATCGGTCTTCCCATCGACACTCAGTGGAAGGGTTATACGGGAGACGGCTTTGTCAAGGGCTTTAAGTGCACGGGCGACTACGTGCTCTTTGAAGGAGAGGTCAAGAAGAGCGGCGACTATGATATCGTGCTACGTGTCAACTGCGGCAAGAAGAACGATGCGACGGACAGAGCCGACCGCACGGGCGCGTTTTATCTGGACGGCACGAAATATACCTCTCTTGCCTTCCCGATCACGGAAACGTGGGGAGATGCCGATTCCAACGGAGATTGGCGCGATTGCGTCATCCGCGGTGTCACCCTCTCTGCAGGGTTGCATACCTTCAGGATTGCCGTCGAGGGAGACAATCCCGGACACTATAATCTGGATGCGGTCATTTTCCGCGCGGCGAACAATTCTTTGGATGCCTTCTCCAACATTTCGGGAACGCTTGCCGATCAGAAGTCGGGCGCAACCGTCAGCGGCTCTCTTGTCACGCTGGAGGGAGAGACACCCTATCTCGGATATACGTCGATCCTTGGCGGCGGAAAGAAGAAATTCTCCATCCGACTCAAATCTGCGAAGGGCGGAAGTCTGACCGTCTACGAAACGGGTGTGGGAGACAAGATTCTTGCCACCCTTACGCTCCCCGACGACGGGGAATGGACCACTCTGACGGTGGACTGCCTGGATACCGACCAGAACCCCTCGCCCATCTACCTCTCCTTTGCGGGAGACGGCGCTGACGTGAGCGTGACAGTGGACTGGTTCAAGTTTTTGAAGTGAGGACACTTGCAAGGGGCTGTCATATTTGACGAGACCGAAAAAGCCCGTGGAGAAAAGAAAAAAGTCCCGTTTTCCGGAAGAATCGGAAAATGAGACAGGAATCGGTTGAATTTCTTCGAAATTCTCCAAAATATTA
>JAZSMX010000089.1:0-20021 GCA_045536125.1 Eubacteriales bacterium
GTCTCAAAATTTCAATTTGAGACACCCCCTTTTTTTCTCATGTTCGGCACGTCGATCCGAAGGATTCCGACGAGGATGGAAACGATGAGGAAGGACTCCGTCAAGATTCCCGGCAAGGACGCGTTGATCACGTTGTAGATCAGCCAGCAGGGCGAGGAAAGGAGACTGAAGAGGCGCACGCGGAAGGGATCCTTTTCCGCCAAGGATACGGTGGTAAAGAGCATTCCGAGCATGGGAAGGAGTGCCAAAGCCCCCTCGCCCCCGATCCATGAAAAGACGGAGGATGCGATAATGAGGGCGGAAAAGACCGCGTACCAAAGATTCGACTGCGCCCATTTGCGGCTTCCGCGGAAGAAGAAGACCACGCCGCGGAAAATACCGATGGCATTGAGCATACCGCCTGCCACCGCGCCGAGCATAAACATATGCACCGTCCAGAGAACGTTGTTGACGATCTGAAAGACGAGGATTCCCCCTCGCTTCTTTTGCTGAAAGGAAAAAATACCGAAAAAGGCGGCAAAAGCACCGATCACTTGTGCGATCAGATAAACAGGATCAATCACATAGAGCCAAGAAAACAAAATCATTTCTCCTTTACGTAGAGATTGAGGTCCCATGCGGGAACACCGCCAAAGCGGCGCAGATAAAATCCGCCGTAGCGCGGAAAGAGCGAATGAATGAGGAGCGGCAAGGAAAACAGATCCTCGTTGCGGTGATAAAGAGAGACCATGAGCGTAGGATGGCAGCGTGTCACGGTCTGAACAGAGCCGAGAAGCGCTTCCCGCTCCGCGCCCTCCACGTCGTATTTGATATAATCCACGTGCGCGCCGCCAAGCACCTCATCCAAGGGAAGCGCCGCAACCTCGACCGTTTTAACGGGGCGCTGTGACAGGGTTTGTGAGCGATTGTCAAGGAAGGATGCGTTTCGGTTGCCGCTTTTGTCAAAGGTGAGCGTCGTTCTTTGCGACCATGCCCCCGCATGCACCGCCGTCACCGCGGTGCGCTCCTCCCCGTCGGCATACGCCTTGAGCTTTTGGTAGTTGCGCGCATCCGGCTCCATAGCCCAGACACGGGAGAGCTTCCCCTCGGTACGCTCAATCAGTTCTCTCACCGTATCTCCGTTGTAAGCTCCGAGATCGGCGGCGGAGCGAATGCAGGCAGGCTGTAAAAGCTCGCGCCAGACCTCCTCCTCATCGCTTCTCGCCTCCAGAAGCGTCCGCACGTCCCCTGTCAGCTTGTAGTGAAGAACGGAATCGAAGATGCGACGGGATTCACCGTCGGACAGAAGCGCGCGGGCTGCGAGCAGCTCCTCGCGGTGCGCGCAGAAGAACGCGCGATCGAACAGCCCATCTCCAAAGGCGGGCACGTCGGGCGCGTAAAGCTCACATTCCGAGGCAACGCGCAGAACGTTTTCCAGCACGTCGGGACGGGAGGAGCCGAAGGAAAGGAGAACGGTCAGATGCTCCGCTCCAAATCGCTCCTTGACGGCACTGTAGGTCTCAACAGGCATTCCGTGAAAGAGATTGCCGCGCGCAAAGCCGTCGCTGGCAAAAATACAGGCAACGGGAATCTCCCGTTCCTTGAGGACGGAAAGAATTTTGTCCGCCCCATTCCCCATGCCCCAGAGCGCTATTTGTTTGTTTGTTTTTTGGAGACGATCCCAAAGATCCTCCGTAAAGCCTTCAAGCATGCTTACCTCGCAGAAAACGGTTGACATTTTTGACGTTTTGATGTAAAATATACAGGAAAGAACAACGCTGCCATACGGCAAACGAATGAAAGGAAGGTTTTTGTGATGAACGACTGTCTGTTTTGTAAGATCATCGCGGGAGAGATCCCCTCAAAGAAGGTGTATGAGGATGATGCGGTCTACGCATTTTACGACATCGCCCCCATGGCACCCGTGCACGTGTTAGTCGTCCCCAAGCGCCATATCGCGTCCGCTGACGGGATCAACGCGGAAAACAGTGAAGCGGTTGCGCGCATTTTTGAGGCAATTCCGAAGATTGCCGCGAAGGAGGGCTTGACGAACGGCTACCGCGTGATCACCAATTGCGGCGAGGACGGCTGCCAGAGCGTAAAGCATCTGCATTTCCACGTTCTGGGCGGCAAAAAGCTTCCCGAGACAATGGCATAATTTTACCACATACGTCAGAAAAAGTCAAGAGGGGTTGTCTCAAATGCGATAAAAAGCATTTGAGACAGCCCCCGCTTTTATATTGGTCAATTACTTTTGAGGCGGCTTCCCATCAGCATATGCCTCAAGGACCGCTTGATTATTTTCGCTCCACTTCATGTTGGGATCGTTCAACGCGGCTTTTGCCACGTCCTTGATGTTTCTTTCAACGCTCCCTGAGTAGACATAGAGGTCACCGCCCTCCAAAGAGAGCTTTAGGTAAGCCCGTGCCGAAAAATCACGGTCCACGTTGGCAGCACGAAGCTCTGTGATCGAACCGGAGAGATAGGAAGCCTCGGGAAGTCCCGTTCCCGCCCAATAAGGATAATACGCTCCGTCAAACGCAAGCTTGATATAGTTGGAGGTATGATTCAACCGATCCAGTGCTTCTACCGTAAATTCTCCCGCTTCCTCCACGTAATCCGAGGGAGTGATCAGAATTCCCATTTCGCTCACCGTTCCCTCCTCCAAAAGTGAGGTCAGGTGCGCCAGATGATCGGTATTCACGCGGCAAGCAAAGCGCAAGCCCGTGGGATCGGTAAGGCGGATGGAAGCGCCGTTCACCATTTCAAAAATGGATTCTGCAAAGCCTTCAAAGGATGCGTCATCAAGGAAAGCATCCTCCGCAAACGTCGCGTCGGAGACCTTTTCCTCAAGGCACACACGCACGTTATCCACGTACAAAGCACCCACGTTTTCCTTTGCCATCATGTTGGTGGTGCGTTGGATCTTGGCAAAGCTCCACATAGAGTTTTCGTTATAGCCGATCTCAATGTTCGCCTGTCCCACTTCCTCACGCTTGGCGAACACACCGTTGACGTACATATCGTACGTACCCGTTTTCAGATCCATGAAGACCTTGACGTTGTTCCATTCGCCAATGGATAGAGAAACGTTCGTTGCATCAAAGCAGCCCGTCTGCATATCGACGGTGAACATCTGAATCCAGCTTCCTGTGGAGGCGCCGTTGTTGTATTTGAAGGCTTCAAACTGCGCTTCAATAATTCCCGTAGAGCCCTCTTCGATGAAGTAATCCGCTTCCAAGAGCACCCCACAAGCCGTTCCCGTCGGGAAAAAGCGCTCATGCTTCAACTTAAACGCCTTGGCAACGTTGTCGTCACCGAACGCAGTGCCCGCCACGGTATCCTTGACTACGTAAGCGGTTGTACCGCCGTAGGTGGTGATATACGTACCCGTGCTCGGCTCCCACCGAAAAGAGAGGGGTGTGCCCGCCACGCTTCCCTCGAAGGGAGAGGTGGGATCCCATTCCAGATCCCACGCCTTGACGGTGCGTCCGTCGCGTGTGATCAACGCGTAGGAATCCGCGCTGTGGGAAGAGGACATGTCCAGACGAAGGGCTGTATTTCCGTCCTCCATGGTGGCAAAGGTTGCCAACGAGGGGACGCTGACAAATTCGTCCGCATCCGAAACCGCCTTGCCATCGTCCTCCGCATGCGCTTCTACGTCGTAATAGGGGGATGCAGAGAAGCTATACATTTCCACGTTGTCAATCGTTACGCTTCCCCCATAGGTTGAGGGCGCGCCGCCACGGTCGATCTGGAAGTCAAGCGTGTTCTCGGAAAGAGAAATCTGCTGACGGATGGGCGCTCTTCCCGTCACATTGGATTGGTATGCGGCAAATTCACCGTCCACAAAAACCTTTCTTGTCGCCGTGGAAAGATCAATCAGAATTTGAATGTGATGCAAAGAGCCCCGTGTCAGAGTCACAGCACCACCCATCAGATCCACACCGTTTTCATGATGGTCAAACGAGACCGTCGAGGTGCTTGAGGTTGCCTTGATCTCAAAAAGCTCTACAAGACCGAGGTTGGAGGAAACGCGCGAGGAAAAGCCCGCCGCGCAAGAAAAATCACTTGAGAGTGTCAGATCCAGCTCTACCGCTACCCACTTTTCATCCTCATACGCAAATTCGGGGTTTTTCAGCCGTGCGGGAGACGCGATATTGCCTGCCCCTCCGTATGCATCGG
This sequence comes from Eubacteriales bacterium, assembly GCA_045536125.1. Taxonomy (GTDB): domain Bacteria; phylum Bacillota; class Clostridia; order Oscillospirales; family CAG-272; genus UMGS1865. The sequence goes on from JAZSMX010000089.1 coordinate 4,165, forward strand.
CAAAGTCTCCGCTGACAACGTAATAAGTGTCATCTCCTCTTACGAAAACCTCATCGTAGAGCGGCAATTCGGTATTGACGGTTTCCGTGCTGATGCTTGTACCGTTGGCAGTGCCGGTCAAGTTCAAGCCATCCCGGTAGACGTCGGTGATTTCCCAGAAGTTATTCGAATTTACCCAAAGATAATAATTATGGTTCCCTTTTGGTTCGACCTTGAAATTCAGCGCGTTATTTTCAACGGTGCAAAGGTTGGGAGAGCGTGTCACGACGTCCGTGATCGCTTCCCCGTCAAAGTCCTCCGTATATTCCTTCGCGGGGGGCGTTTGTGTTTGTGCGACCGCCATCACGGGAAGAAGTGAGAGAAGAAATACCGCAGTCAGCATACCTGCAACAACACGACAGAATGATTTGAATTTCATAACAAAAGCATCCTTTCCATAGGGGTTCAAAGAATCGCCAAAGCCAAAAAACAGTGGCGAGAAATTTGCAAAAAAACAATGGTGGGATATTTGCAAAAAGGGCAAACTGTACCAAGTATATTTTACCATGTCTTTTTCAAATTGTCAAGCGAAAAAGTGTGCAAAAACGAAGGTTTCCCCTTGGTGCGATTGCACAAAGACGGAGCATGGGAACGCGGAGACGTTACTTTGCCGTGTGAAATGCGACGGGGCGCATGGTGACAGCCTCCCTCCGGGAGGGGGGTTATGGGTGCGCTGACGCGCATGGTGACAATCCCCCCTTTACACACAAGGGGGCTATGGTGTGTTTGCGCGCAGAGAACGAAAATAAGGGGCTGAGACAAGTGCCTCAGCCCCACAAAAAGCATGATACTGTTTTGATAAATTGTGTCAGGATGCCGCAGTCCACCAGGTTTTCAGCTGCAGCGTCTTCGCCTCTGTAGACACCTCATTGGAAGAGGTCATGATGGTAAACTCGAAGAGATATTCACCGGGAGCATCCAAGTCGAAGGTTACCTTTTGAGTAGAACTGGAAACGTTAATGATCTGAGGACCGAAGACCACCTCACCCGTTCCTCTGCGCGTCACAGTCAACTGGAATCTGGCTGCGGAGGATGCGCCCTTCAATACTCCGATCGTGCCTGCCGTCGCTGCGTTGTAAACGAAGTAGTAGGTCGTTACGTTATCCGTTTTCCAGTTCGTAGCCTTGATCGTCAGCTCTGCGGGATTGTCTTTCGAACCGACGGCAGCTTCGGTAGCAAAGGAAGCGGTATTACCGGAACCGATGATAACAAAGGTGATGGTAGGAGCGGAAGCTGCATCCAGCGTCACAGACGTGTTCGACGTAGCAGCCTCGCCGTTGACACTGATACGAACCTGCGGGAATTCGGTAGGAGTAATCCCCGTAAAATCAAAGTTGTAGGTCTTACCCAGGTTCGTCAGCTTGTAGTACTTACCTGCCACGAGGTTTTCGTAGGAAGTAGCATCGCCCAGATCGATCGGGTTGTACTCGGTACCCGGTGCGTAACCGAAGGTAAGCGAGAGTGCTACCTCGGTCGCATTGGCAGGATCGGTCGCAAGAATCTGTAGCTTGACTTCCTTTCCTGCATCCACGATCACACCGTCAGCCGTGATTTCAACAGAATCGCTATCGGTCACGAGGTAAGCCTTTGCGGCTGCGCCGTTGGTAAAGACGAGCTTCATAATTCCCTCAAGCTCATAAGGATTCGTCACGTTGAAGTAATAACCGTCCTCATCGCCTGCAGCAAGGGTAAACGTCTTTTCGGTCGCTACGTCCTTTTCTGCAGTTAAGCTCTCAGGCTTATCAATAGAGCCAAGCTCGTAATCAAAGCTGATCTCGTAAGTGCCGTTACCTTCCAACTTGAAGTTGGCAAGCACCTTGTCAACGGTAAGGGTGACCACACCGTCCGTATCGGAAATTTCATCGTCACCGTAGAAGACCTTGAAGCCCATAGCTCCTATCACGGTCATAACAAACTTCACGCCAACGTTTTCCGCCCGATAAGCTGCCGTACCGTCAATCGTAACGTTTGCCTTAACGTCCTTATTAAGACTTGCGATGAACGTGTTGGTAAAGGTGATGTCCGCTGCCGCACGGCTTCCCGAAGCCTCGTCAACGAGAACCTGGAAGACAACCGAGCCGCCCGCCGCAACGCTCACGGTTACCTTGGTTCCGTCGGTGACGGGATTCAAGGCCGCGTCAACATTGATCTTTGCGGTGACACCGTCCGTGATATTCGCAATATCAAAGGTGACTGTACCCGGAAGATCCGTGTAAGGATTGGTCCACTTGAAGTAGTAGCCGTCCGCATCGTTTTCAGCGAGGGAAAGCTCTGTGGAAACGGTTCCGGTCTTCGAGGAATCCACTGCCTTCGGCTTATTGACCGTTCCGACGGGATAATCGAAGAGATACGTGTATTCCGCACCCGTACCGACAACGTCAAAGCGAATCGCTTCACCGCTGATCAGAATCGCAACCGTTCCGTCCACGTCGGGATAGGTTGTTCCGTTGTAAACGATGGCAAAGCCCGTAGGACCTGTCACGGTCAGCTCGTTCTTCGCACCGTAAAGAGATTCCGCGATACTGAGGGACATCGTTCCCTCCACGGTCAATTGACCGGAGAGGTTGGTAAGCCCCGCGATGAAGGAGGAAGAAAGCCTCAATTCAGCCGTCTCGGCTTCCCCGTCTGTTACAACAAGCTTCACAGCGTACCGAGTACCTGCAACAGCATTGATTGAAAGCGTGCCGCCCGTAGCATCGCTGAGCTTCTTTTCGCCAAAGCCCTGAACCTTGGGCGCTGTTACAATCAGATCGCAATCGACGTCACCCGTCAGTCCGATCTCCAAGAGTCCCGAAACCTCGGGCGTCCAGTGGTAGAGATAACCGCCGTCAATATAGGTATCCAGCTCGACCACCGTCTCGGGAGCCAGCGGAAGGAGCGCAGGATTCATCGCAGCCCCCAACGGATACTCCGCATTGACGTTATACGTTCCGTTTCCTTTAATCGCAAAGGTATAGGGCTTGGTATTGGCATCGGTCAATTCGATGACGTTTCCGTCAAGCTCCTCTCCATCCACAAGAATGGCAAAGTCCTCGTCTCCGTCAACGCACGTAACGGTGATCACTCTTCCCGGGAAGGTCATCGTCACGTAAGCGATGTCCTCCACGAGAATCGCGGTGTTCTTTTTAATGATCGAAATGGGGTTGTTGATATTACCGGGATCCGCATCCACGGTGAAGTTGCCCGAAAATCCGCCGAGGATTTCCAATTGCTTCTCGGTCCACGCGTCGCTGCCGATCGCGTTCGCCACAAGACGCGCGGAAAGATCGCGCAGATTGGCAACCGCATAGGTTCTGGAATAAAGGGTAAAGGTCTTACCGCCGTTCTTTACGGTGATGTAACCGATGCCCGCGATGTCCGTATCAAAATCGGATTCGGGAATATCGACCACAGATGCCGACATGAAGGTACCCTCACCGACGGTCACTCCGTCAGCACCCTCGAAGCTCTCCAGATACTCAACGTCGAGGTAATTGACGTCATTACCAAGCTGATCCAAGGATTCCTTGGTGAAGTTTCCTGCCTCGAGGACGAAATTGTAAGGAGCGATGATCGTTCCCTGCTCGGCAACGATATAGCCCATTCCCTTCAAGGTTTCCAGAGCCTCGTCGTTGACCTCGGTGATAAAGCGCAAGCCCTTGGGATTTTCAAAACGAACCGTTGTCTCGGAGAAGGTGTTAAGGATCTTATGGAACGCCTTCGCCTCTGCTGCCTCGGTCAGATACTTGTCGCTCTCCTCGTATTCATCTGCAACAGGGCCTCTCGCCGACTTGATGTTGTCGAACCAGATCGCACCCGAAAGCTCGCTCTCAAAGTTCTTCGTCCTCTGAATCTTGGCAACGCTCCACGTGCTGGCAGCATCCTTACAAATGGAGAGGTTGGTCTTACCGACACTCTTGTTTGCTACCAACGTATCGTTGAGGTAGATCTGATAGTTACCCGTCTTCAGATCAAAGGCGAGCTTGACGTTGTTCCACTGTCCGATATTGAGGAAGGACTCGTCTTCGTTCAAAGCGCCGCTGTCAACGGAAAGCTTACCCGTTGCGGCATCGATCGTAAAGAGCTGCATAAAGGCATTTGCCTTTTTGTCGCCCGTACCGTCATTGTAGTAGTAATCTTCGAACTGGGACTCGATGATTCCCTTGGAGCCGTTTTCCAAGTAATAGTCCGCAGAGAGGACGACCTGATGCCCTTCCTCATCCGCATAGGTGTAGGTGGGCACAAAGAACTTGGAGGCTGTCGCAATCTGACCGCCGCTTCCCCTTGCGATCTCGGCAACCGCGTCGGGAACGAGGTAGTAGCGCTCTCCGCTCTGGAGAAGATCGCCCCAAACGTCGTCGGTGGTGTAGTAGAAGCCGTTCTTGTCGTCACGCACCAGATCAAAGACCTCGATACCCGCCTCCTTGGTGTCCAGTACCAATTGCTTGGAGTGACCGTCCCACTCGATGCCCTCGGCATACACGGTGAGTGCGGAATCGGTGGAGATCAAGGTGTAGGTGTCGAATCCCTTGCTCGGGGCAAGCGGGAGACGGCATGCGATGGTTTCACCGCTGCGCTCAAAGGTTGCAAGCTTGGGAGTGGAAATACCGGATGCGCGTCCGCCGACGCCGTAGATGTAGTCCTCAAAGTCCTCATAGAGCTTGACGGGCTTCTCCTGTGCCGTAATCTTCGTTCCGGAATGAATGCGAATGTTGTCCATCACAACAGAGCCTGAGCCGATCTGCTTATTCACCTTGGACACAACGAGGTTGTTTGCGGTAATGGTAAGATTGTTCGGAATTACGCTTTTGATAGTAACGTTTTCGAAAACCTTGACACCGTTGATGTAGAAATCCATTTTAGCGGTCAGCATGTTGATCACAACCGAGACCGTATTCCATACACCGAGCTTCAAGGTGTTCTCGGAAAGCGGCGTCCCCACCGCTCCACCGCCCTCACGGGCGATTTCTCCCTTGCCGTTTGCAAGCTTGATAATAAAAAGGTCAACCCACCCGTGCGGTGAGCCTGCAGCAGGGGAGGTGGGGTTGAGAAGCTGTGTCTGAATTTGCCCCGTACAACCTGAAGTAAAGAGGTAATCGATTTCGTATACGATGGATGGATGATCCGCATAGCTGATTTCGGGAACGTTGAGCGACTGGGACCTATCCTTGTTAAGATCCCCGGGAGACGCCGTGTCGCCCGCTGCCCCGACCTTGTAATCGAATTTTAAAGACTTTGAGCCGTAGGCGTCGGAAATCACAGCTCCGTCATGCCCCACGGATTTGAGGGGTTTGTCGTCACCGGCGGCAGGAGCGGATCCCACCTTGTATTCATCTCCTTCAAAATCGAGGGAATAAAGCAGTTCCTGTTCTTCCGTCGGCTCTCCGCCATCGAACAGAACGCCGTCGGCAAAAGCAGGGATGCTGATCAGAGGTAGAATCATGACAAGCGCCAAAGCGAACGCTAAGATTCTGCTGTGTTTTCTGATGTTCATAGCATTTTTCCTTTCTTTGTATAGGCAATGCCCGTTTTCTTTGATCAAAGCAATGAAGTCTCACAAGGTACGCTCCAAGGGAATTTTGAGCCCCGATTGACGCATGGCAAAGCCACAAGAAAAACCGAGCCCTTCATCCCCGATCACCTACGGTGAAGCGGTGGGAACGCATGCAAGTAAGCTCCATTTTCTCCTGTTGACAACCGTGTGAAGACACACTGATTGATCTTACTTTATATTATACCATTGGGCCCTACTTTTGTCAATGAACAAACGGCACAAAATCCCCATTTGCAAATTGTATTTTTTCAACAAAAGGATTTTTGAAACGGAATGTGCCACAGGGAAAAGCAGGTCTCTTCCCTTCCTCAAAAAGGAGGAAGGAGGCAGTGGAAAAGGCATATGAAAAAGCGCTCGGAGCCGCGAAAAAGAGCGAGGTAGGAAAGGCGATTCCTGTTGCTTGTTTACAAAAAATTTACTTTTAGCACGTAGAGCGGAGGGTTCGCGGAGCAAAATACCCCGCCCTACGGATGAATTTTACAATGAATGCGTTACCGTTACGGGTGTACGTTGCGTTCGTACACGCGGGCTCCCCAGAAGTGTTGCGACGCCACGTGAAATGTTGCGGTGCCACGTGAAATGCGCTGGCGCGCGTGATGATCTCCCCTGTTCCCCATCGGCGCCCCCCCAAGAAAGCCTCCCTCCGGGAGGGAGGTGGCATTTTCGCAAGAAAATGACGGTGGGAGAGCGCGGAATTTTGGAAAAAGGTGTGCAAGGAACAGCGTAGCCACTATGAGAGTGCTCTGCATTTGTGCACGCGGGCACTGTGCATTGTTTGCACACACCGTTGCCTCCCTTTTGTAAAAAAAGGGGGGGCAGTTCACATGGGGGGATGGTCAACAAAAACACCCCCCGCGAAATGCGGGGGGTGAAAATCTTGTTTTTTTACATCTTCTTAATGGAAGCTCCGCGTGGGAGCACCGTTGTCAAAGAAGCGTTTCTTTGCCGGAGGCTTCAAGGAAGCCCGACGGATCAAAGAGAGAGATCGTCCCAGCCCGGATCGTCTACGCCGGGGTCAGAGATCGTCAGAATATCTTCGTTGGCAAGGTAAAGAAGATTTACGATAGGTTCAACATAAGCTTTCATTTTCTAAATCCCCTTTCTTTCCATTAGTTCTCGCCGAAATCGATCCACTCGCCTGCAGCATAGGTATCGATGATTGCAAGCTCATCTGCATCGTAGAGACCGACGCCGTCCGCTTCAAGCGCCTGGTCGTGAGCAGCTCTTGCAGCGATGGCAACGTCCTGTACGCTTCTGATGGAAGCGTCTGCGTAGAAGGAAGCCACGCCCTCAATCTCGATGTAACCGAAGCCTGCAAACTCACGGGTGATGTTCGTTGCCAGAATCTTTACAATGGAGCCTGCCATGCACTTGTTGTCACCAACGTTCAAGGAAGCATCCCCTCTGAAGTAAACGCCGTCAAACTTAACGTCGATGTAAGCGTTGGTAAGGTTATGCTCTGCCTTCAAAGCATCCAGAGCAGTTCTGGTTGCATCGCCTGCAGCCGCAACGTAGTTTTCGGGAGCGATCAGGGTACCCTTGGTCACCTTATCGCCGAACGCTCTTTCAAGGTACTCAACCTTCTTTCCATCCACGTAGGAAGCAAAGCGGAGACCTGCGGGAGTGGAGAGACGGATGGAAGCGCCTTCGACCTGCGTGATCAGATCCGCGGTAAACAGGTTGAATGCTTCCTCGCTGAGGAACCAGTCGGGAGCTTTCTCGAAGGTGGACGTGGGAACGCCCTCGGTAGAAACGCGAACGTTATCGATCAGCACGCCGCCCTCGTAGACGGGAGTCGTCGGACTGTTGGTTCTCTGAACCTTGACAACGCTCCAGGGAGCCGTAATGGTGATGTTGTCATTTCCGCAATCGTAAACTCTTGCAAGAACGCCGTTGAGGTAAACATTGAAGACACCGGTCTCAAGATCTACGAGCACCTTGACGTTGTTCCACTCACCGATCTTTGCGCAAACACCGTAGTTGGTGCCACCCTGACCGCCAAGCTGACCCGCCTTAAAGTGTTCTCCATGGCGATCGTGTTCATTCAGATGGAGATGGAAGATCTGGAGCCAGCCGCCGTCGGTTTCTACGCCATCCTTATCGTAGGTGTAACCGGTGAACTGAGACTCGACAATACCCGTGGAGTTCTCCTCGATGAAGAGGTCGGTTTCAAGAATCGCGGTCTTGGCATCGCTGTGAGAAAGCGTTTTCGCGTTGTAAACGCATGCATTCGTAGTACCGACGTTTCCACCGCCGTAAACAGCTTCCGCCAGGTCACCGGGAAGAATCCAGAATTTGTAAGTCTTGCTGTCATCATGCGCATCGGTCATCTCGATGTACTCACCTACGTAGTCGTCGTCACCGTCTTCACTGGTAACGTCGTCAACGTAGACCACATATTCGTCCTCATAGACGTACTTATGAGTATCCTCAAGCTCCCCTTCTCCGTTGTAGAACTTACCATTATCAGCGCTGAAGCTGATCGCATCGTAGGTGCCTTCGTCTCCGGGAATATCATTTTTGCGAGTAAACGTTTTCAAGCAGTCATTGCTATCCGAGCGAACGATCCAAACCTCGTCAGAAGAAGTGGATGCGTCCATATCCAAACGCAGTGCAACGTTGCCGTTGGCTTCCTTCTTGAAGGTCAGAAGCGAGGGAACGGTCGGGAAGGCTGCACGTGCTGCGGAGGAGCCGTCCGTTACGTAATCAAACTCCTCGTAGGTGAAGGTGTCGGTCGCCGCATCCTCGGGAGCGGTGCCGGTATACATCTTGAGATTATCCGTGTACAACGTACCTTCGCCCAGGTACTTGTTGACTTTCGACACAATCCACTGGTTGGCATCGAAGGAGAAATTGGTGGCGTCGCTAGGAAGCTTAGTGGTGTAACGCGTTGCGAGATTGTAGCCAAACGCGAAGTTGCCGTTGAGATACATATCCACGTCACCGGTCTTCAGATCGATGACGCAGGACACGGTATTCCAGCGTCCGACCGCCATCGAAGCGAATCCGTAGCCGTCGCCGCTTTCAGTCTCCAGAGTTGCAGAAGACGACGCATTCGCGAACTTCACCTGATAAAGGTCAATCCAGGTAGCGGGACCCGCACCGTCATTGTACTTCAATGCATAAATCTGAGATTGGAATACACCCGTAGCGCCCTCTTCGATGAAGTAATCTGCTTCCAGAACAATGCTCGGAGCGGTCTTGTGAGTCAGTCCGGGGTGCTTGGGGTAGGGATTGATATCGATGTTGAGGTCACCCGTGTCTCCGGGATCAGTGCTGCCCACGTTTTTATGATTGAACGCCCAAGCCTTGGAGCCTCTCACATCGGTCACGGTGGAGCCGGTAGCGCCGATGCCGTTGAAGGCAGCAGTAGGCTCCGTGCCAAGCTCAAAGCTTTCAAAATCCTGGCTCATAACCGTGCCGTTTACCTTCTTCGTGGGGTCCGTGCCGGCAAACACCTTGATGTTGTCCATGTAGAAGGTACCGAAGCCGTACTCCTTGTTGACCTTACCCATGATGAGCTTACTGTCATCAAAGGAGAGGTTTCCGGTATCGCTCAATTTGCGCGAGGTAACCAGGTATCCGTTCACGTAGACCTCGATGTTCGAGGTTACCATGTCGAACACGGTGGAAACGGTAATCCATTCGCCTCTTGCAAATTCAATGGCGCCGGAACCGCTTGTCACCTTCGGTGCAGAGGTTGCACTCTTGAAGTCGACATAATAGATGTGCGTCCAGTTTACTGGGGTGCCATTGAACTTCATCGGGTGCATCTGCACCTGAAGCTGTCCCACTGTACCCTCTTCGATGTAGTAATCCGCCTCATATACAACGCTCGGCGTTTTGAGGTAATCGGTACCCGCCATGAGGATCGTGGGGTTCTTGTCGATGTTCACGTCAGTATCATCAGTGCCGCTGGCTGTGTTATCCGTATTGTTGAACGTAACCTTCCAAGCCTTGGAGCCCTTCTCGTCGGAAACGGTCGTATTGGCATTTTGGATGTTCGAAAATGCCGTGGTGGGAGCCGCGCCGTTCTCAAAGCCCTCGAAGTCCTCGTATGCCAGATAGTCGAATTCAGGCATAACCGTAGTAAACTTGACGTTGTCAACGGAAATGGAGCCCTTAGCGCCTGCGTTCTTACCGGTCTTGAGAACGTGGAGACGGGAAGACGTGTTGGGCTCGTTTGTGGAACGGGAGATGTCAATGTTCCCGCCCCAACCGAAATTGGTATTTGTGTATCTGTCCACGCCATTGAGATAGTAGGTGATAGCACCGGTTGCCATATCGATCTTAACGGTCAGGTTTGCCCATCTGCCGATGGGGAGATAGATATTGGATACGCCCGTATATCCGTTTGCAAGGTTGATACCCCACATCACGCTTCTCTCCGCACCTTCTACCTGCTGGAACTGGAGATGGATACCTCCGGAGGAGCCGGGTTCAATGTAGTAATCCGCAGAGTAGTATACGACACTGTAATCCGCGCCGGAAATCGGAGGAACCTGCACGGTGATCGCTCTATCCACGTTGGTATCCCAAACCGACGTCTCTGCTGCGTAGAGACCGGTGGTCAAAGTATACGTACTGCCGCCATACTCAAACGTACCGTACATACCAACCGCGATGTTCGCTGCAGAAGCCGGAGTAATCGGATAGTCCTGACCGTCAACAGTCAGAATACCGGTCTCACGGTTGTACGCGGAATCGCCCGCTGCCTTCAATGCGGCGTTCTTTTCCCATTTGGTATATCCGGTGTAAGCAAACAGGGCTGTATCCAGCTCGCTACCGGGCTGAATGTCCGCACCGATGTTGCACTTGAAGTAGGTGTTGTCCTCTTCGTTGACAACCTCCAGCTTGGAGGGAAGCGTGGTAGCGAAGTTGCCATTGTACGTGCCGCCTTTGATATTGGAGAGGGACATGCCCGCATACTGCTCAAAGTCGTTGGAGTAGATCACGTCGGGAGCCGTGCTTGTGACGGAGACGTTGTCAACCTTCACGTAGCCCTTCATCGCGTCGGGGTTCGACGTGTTGCTACGGCTGATCTGAAGAACGTTGAACTCGTTCGCCTTAAGGCCCGTCGTCAAAGCGTCGTCGGTGATGGTTCTGACGTAGTCGCCGTTGAACTGAATCATCGCCGTACCCTTTGTCAGATCCAGAGCCGCGGTCAGGGTGACCCAGGTCTCCTTGGGAGCTCTGATGGTGTTTTCACCGTCCAATGTAGACTCCGCGTCACCATGGTATGCGAACGTGACGTAGTCAGCGCCTGCCGTGAGAACACCAAGGTCAAGACGCTGGTTTTTGCCGGCTTTGCTGACGGTATTCCAAGTCACCTCAAAGCCCGCGCCGCTGTTCACATCGGCGGAGAAGTAGTAATCTACAGAGAGGTAGATCTTACCGTACTGCGCGGGATCGACGGCGGGAACCTTCACGTTGGATTGCGTGCCAACGTTCCAGCCACCCTTCCATGCGTCATTCGCCGCGGTGGTGTAGATCATCAGAGTGCCACCGGTGTAAGCGGTTTGATCGTCTGCCTTGGTCACCGAGGTTGCCGCCGTGCCGACACCCTTGATGTTGTTGATGGGACCTTCGATGTCGTAAACAACGCCGCCGATCGTCACCTTACCGGTCAGAGTGTTGTCCTGCTCGTTCACCGTAACGTCGGTGATCTCGGTAGAATCGTCCTGCCCTGTCTTCGCCCAGTACTTGTCGTCACTGTAAGCGGCATATTCTACACGAAGAGCGCCGTTCTCGAGACTTGACAGGGTGGGTTTCTTATTGAGCGCATCGTACACATCCTGCGCCGCGTCGAAGTTCTCAGAGAAACTGTAAGCAGGAGTCTCAACCGCGTCCTCAGCAAACGTGGGGATGCTGATCAGAGGAAGAATCATCACAAGTGCCAAAGCAAGTGCCACGATTCTGCTGTGTTTTCTGATTCTCATAGCATTCTTTCCTTTCTTTTTTTCGGGAAATTCCCGTAATTGTCGGATCAAAATGGCGAGACGGGTTGGCATTCCTTCCTTGCAAGCCCCGCAAAACCGTGTTTAGCCCTACGACCTTTAGCGCCGCAGAGGAACCCGATCTCTTGGCAGAAAGCAACCGAAAAAATTCAAATCCGCTTCTCTTTCTTTCCATTTATAACAGTGCAATAGAAACACTGACTGATCTTACCAACATTATATCCTTTTTTCCTTGATTTGTCAATTGTGAGAAAGCACCAAAAAAGCACTAACAGATTGTCATCTTTGCACAAATTGTTGATCGGCATATATAATATAGATAGATTGTCGCGCTGAGCTTGTCCGCAAGAGAGGAAAAGAGATGCATAGCGGGAGCAAAAGCCGAACGTTCGCGTTGCTCGCTACGGAATTTTGCAAGCAAGTTTCCCCCGCCCGGAGGGGGGCAGAAGAAGAGAGAAGAGAGAAGAGAGAAGAGAGAAGAACAATCCCCCTGGGGCTGAGTCAGTGACTCAGCCCCAGGCGTGCATCCCCCTTCCCTATGCGTCCTCGAACCGTGTTTCCACGCTTTTTTGACAGCAATCGGGGGAATAGCGCCATAGAGTCAGGCGGCTTCCGATTTCGGGTGCGGAAAAGAAGCGAAGCGGCGTTCTCTTGGCAGGCTCGGTACAGAAGGGATCGATCAGAACCAGCTTGATCTTCATCCGCTCGGGAACAATGCTCTTGATGTAAACGGCAACGCTCTCACCGATCCGCTCCCTGAGCGCATCCGCATCGCTTTCCCTGACCTCGGCAAGCCCCGCAAGGTTCGGGGCAAGCTCAACGAACACACCGTAGCTCTCCACGCTTCGGATGATTCCCGTCACGGTCTGCCCCGCTTCAAACGCGCTTGCGTTTTCCTCCCACGTTCCCAAAAGCTCACGCAAGGTCGTGTAGATCCGCGCGCCCTCTCGGTTGACGTATTTGACCACTGCGGGAATCCGCATCCCCACGGCAAGTCGGTCTCTCGGATGCGAAATGCGAGAGACCGAGATCGAATCCACCGAAAGCAACGACGGCACACCGCACCCGATGTCCAAAAACGCACCGAACGGCTCCATGTGCGTCACGCGCGCGTCCAGCACGTGACCTGCCCTCAGATGCTCCATGTAATACTCCATGCATTCCTTTTGCGCCTGCCGCCTTGAGAGCTTCACCGTCAATTCTCCGTTTCTTGATTCCATCGACGTGACCTTGCACGCGACGGGCTTTCCCACGCGGGTGATGATGGCGATGTCCTTTCGGTCCTCGCCCTCGCGACACCACACGCATTCCTCCGCCTCGATCACACCGCGCGCGCACCCGAGGTCCACAAACAGTCTCAATTCCTCGTCACAGCGCACCGCCAAGCCTTCTATGATTGCCCCTGTCTGCATCGCGCGCTCCAAGGATGACAGGGAGGAAAGATACCCCCGATTTTCACGCCCTTCGATCGCTCCGCCCTCGGGAACGTACACCTTTTCCATAATTCTTTTGCTCCTTTCCTTTTTGCTCCATCCTATGCGACAAGCCTCTCCTTTATGCGTATAAGAGTGCTTCTTTCGGCACATAATGGTAAAAAAGAAAAAGGGGATGCCTTGAAAATCCCCTTCCCTTACAAAGGAGATCTCCACATGACACCTCTTTCTGCCGATTACCGCGAAAACGTAGCCGCCTTTGACCGCATTTTGCGCGTCAAGGAAAACTTCGACATCATCAAAAAGGTGCTCTTCATCGCGGACAAGGAAACGACGCTTTACTATATCGACGGCTTTGTGGACGGAAAGTCCATGAACAAGCTGATGATGTACTTCCTCACCGTCACGGAGCTTCCCGCACCGAAGAGCAATTCCCCCGATGCCGCCGCGCGCTATTTTTCGGAGCATCATCTTCCTTACGTGGAAGCTGAGGTCACGGAAAACGCGGACACCGCCGTGCAAATGCTTCTCTCGGGTACAACCGTAATGCTTGCCGAGGACTTTGGCGCGTATGCCATTGTCATCGATTCCCGCACCTATCCCGCGCGGAGCGTCGCAGAGCCGGAGACCGACCGCGTCATGCTCGGTGCACGCGACGGATTCGTCGAAACGCTCGTCTTCAACACCGCCATGATCCGTCGCCGCATCCGCGATCCCGAATTGACAATGCAATACCATACCGTGGGCAAGCACTCACGCACCGACGTGGTGCTTTGCTATATCAACGGAATCGCTGATCAAAAGTACGTCTCTCTCCTGTCACAAAAGCTCTCCGAGATCGACACGGGCGCTTTGACGATGGGACATCAGTCGCTTGCGGAGCTTCTCATCAAGCAGCGTTGGTACAATCCCTTCCCGAAGATCCGCTACACGGAGCGCCCCGACGTTGCCTCCGCGCAGCTTCTGGAGGGGAGCGTTCTCATCATCTGCGACAATTCTCCCGAAATCATGATTCTTCCCAGCACAATCTTTGATTTTCTGCAAGAGACAAACGACTTCTATTTTCCGCCTCTGACGGGAACGTATATCAGAATCGTCCGTCACCTCGTGTTCTGGTCGACTCTCTTTTTGCTCCCCGCTTGGTTCTTGCTCATCCGCAACCCCGACATGATTCCCGCGTGGCTGGAATTCATCATTCCTCAAAACACGGGGCGCATTCCCATCTTTTTACAGATCCTACTCGTGGAATTCATGATCGACGGCTTGCGCCTTGCCTCCATGAACACGCCGAGCATGCTCTCCAATTCCCTCTCCGTGGTCGGCGGCTTGATTCTCGGCGATTTTGCCGTCAGCATCGGCTGGCTGATCCCCGAGGTCATTCTCTATATGGCGTTCGTTTCCATCGCCAATTTCACACAGCGCAGCTATGAGCTTGGCTATGCCTTCAAATTCATGCGGATCGGACTTGTCACCCTCGTTCAGCTTCTCGATCTTACAGGCTTCCTTCTCGGTTGCTTCTGGATTGCGATTCTCTTACTTTCCAACAAAACGGTCAACGGTCGCCGCTCCTATCTCTATCCCCTCATTCCCTTCGACGGTCGCGCGCTTCTTTCGCTCTTCGTACGCTTGCGGAAGGATCGGATGAAAGGAAGTCGCGTAAAAAAATAGAAAAAGGGGCTGTCACATTTGGCGAGATCGAAAAAGCCCGTGAAGAAGGAGAAAAGAAAAAACTCCCGTTTTCCAACAGAATCGGAAAATGAGACAGGAATAAGAAAAACAGTCGCGCCTTGAATGCGGAACAGTGCATTCAAGGCGCGACGGTTTTAATTTTTACGGAAGCAGGTCTCCTATGGCATCGGACAGCTTACAAAATGCCGCTACGTCCAGTCGCTCACCGCGGATATCCGCGGCGTATCCGAGAGAAGAAATCAAACCGTGTATCTTCTCTCTTGTCAATTCGGGAAAGCCCGCGCAAAGCGTATTGACCAACGTTTTTCTTCTCTGCGCGAATGCCGCCTTGACCGTGCGGAAGAAGAGTGCTTCATCCTTCGGCACGTTCGGCTTCTCGCGGTACAGACGGATGCGGATGACCGCCGAATCCACCTTCGGTGCGGGAACAAAACGGTCGGCGGGAACGTCAAACAGCTTTTCCACCTGTCCGTAGTAGGCAAGCACCGCAGTGATCGCGCCGTAGTCCTTTCCGCCCGCGGGAGAGGTCAATCGGTCGGCAACCTCCTTTTGAATCATGACGGTGATGCAGTCAAAGGGCAAGCGGCTCTCCAGAAGCTTCATCAGAATCGGAGAGGTGATGTAATACGGGAGATTGGCGCAAACCGAAACGCTTCCGCTCCCAAAGGCATCTCCCAAAATTTCCCCAAGGTCGGCTTGCATGACGTCCTCATTGATGACCTTGACGTTATCGAACTCGGAAAGCGTATAGGAGAGCACGGGAATCAAGCCGCGGTCAATCTCAAGAGAAATGACGTTTTTGTGGCGCAGGGCAAGCTCATAGGTCAACGTTCCGATCCCCGGACCGATCTCAAGGATCGTGCCGTCCGCACGGTCGCAGCAATTCTCGGCAATCTCCTCTACCACACTTCGGTCCGTCAGAAAGTTTTGTCCAAATTCCTTGCGGAAGGTCAGACGGTATTCGCTCATGATCGCCTTGACCGTTTTGATGTCACACAAATTCATACGTAAAAATCCTTTCGTTCTCCCATTCACCGGACAGATAAAACAGAGGGACATGAAAACAAAAGGGGCTGAGTCACTGACGAAGCCCCCGCGCGCAAAAGCCGACGGTAGGCTTTTGCGTGCCGCGGAATTTGCGGTTTTCGCTTGAAAAATCTCAAAATATCATCCATCAACGGGCGAAACTAAGGCGCGAAGCCGCAA
>JAZSMX010000049.1:0-17917 GCA_045536125.1 Eubacteriales bacterium
CCCCACATGGACTTTGCCCAACCCGTTTCGGAAATGGTAAAGTGCAGTCCGTCAGGATCAACGTTGTGCCAGTATTTTGCGGTATGGAAGTGTCCCAGCGCATACTTGTAATTGTGTGCCGCAATCTTGGGATATCCAGTAGTACCCGACGTGAAGAACATCAGCATCAGATCGTCACCGCCGGGAGCATTCTCACCGCGCTTGTAGTGCGAGCTGTAAAGCGTGTATTCCTCATCGAAATTACGCCAGCCGTCACGCTCGCCGCCCACCATAATCAAATGCTTCAGCGAGGGGGCGTTCTTCGCGGCAAGCTCTACTTGATTTGCGGTATCTCCGTCCGCGGTACAAAGAATTGCACTGATTCCCGCCGCATGAAAGCGATACTCGAAATCATGCTCCTGAAGCTGATTGGGCGCGGGGATCGCAATAGCCCCAAGCTTATTCAAGCCGATCATAGCGAACCAGAACTGATAATGCCGCTTCAACACCAGCATGACACGGTCGCCCTTCTTGATGCCGAGAGACTTGAAATAGTTCGCACATTGTGCGGAGGCACGCTTGATGTCCTTGAAGGTAAAGCGACGCTCGGTCTTGTCGCGAGAGATGTGAAGCATCGCAAGCTTTTCGGGTTCTTTTTCAGCAAGTGCATCGACAAGATCGAATGCGAAGTTGAAATTCTCGGTATTCTTGAAGGAGATCTCGGTAGGTGTTCCGTTTTCGTTTTCCGTCACGTCGATGAATTGGTGATAGATTCGTTCCTTCGTGTCCTTTGTGGGAACAGGAGAAGCCACAGCACCCGCGGGCAGAAGCTCGGGGATCGGATCTCCCGTGGGATTGAGCACCATTGCATAGAATTCGCAATCCTGCCCGTCCACCGCGATCATACCGTGAGGGGTGCTGCTGTCATAGTAAATACTGTCTCCGGGACGAAGGATCTCCTTGTGAGAACCAACCTGAACCATCAGATGTCCGGAAATGACGATGTCGCACTCCTGCCCTGCATGCGTTGTCAATTCAATATCCTTGGTCTGTGCCTCTTCGCTATAAGCGCTGCGAACGTACAATGGCTCGGCAATACGGTTTTTAAAGGCAGGTGCCAAGTTGTAATAGACCATCCCATGCGCCTGCTCGATCCTTTGTCCCGCACCGTTTCTTGTCACCGTATAGGATTTCAAGGTAGGGCTGACACCGTCAATGATGTCGGTTACGTTGACCCCGAACGCCAATGCACAACGGTAGATAAACGCAAAGTTCAAATCACTCTGCCCGTTTTCGCATTGCAGATATTCTTCTTTTGAAACGTCGGTTTTTGCCGCCATTTCCTCGGGCGTATAACGGGTAATTTCGCGCAATTCGCGAATACGCGCCGCCATTTCCTGGATCTTAAAATCCAGACCGCTCATTTGTTTCATCTTGTTCTCCATTCCCGGGCGATAAAAAGCACTCGCCCCAAAGTGAAAATAACTTTGAGACGAGTGCTGAAAATCAAACACCCGCGGTACCACTCAAATTGCGGAAGCTCCGCCACTCTTGAAGCCAAACAGCCCCTATGCCTTCACGCAGCAATCACGGAAAGGGTCTACTCAAACCGACGTGCGATTTTTTCTTCCTTTCGGCTCGGAAGCTACCGATGCAACCGTGATCTGCCGACTCACACCAACCGTCGACTCTCTGAAAGACCTGATACCGTTGCACCCTCTTCGTCAATGCCTTTATGTATAAGTTATTTTACCATAGCTTTGTATATTTGTCAATAGCTTTTTAAAAAAATTCGACAGTAATCCCTTCCTATGCAAATATAAGAATTCAAAGCTTGATTCTGTAAATACAAGAAATTAAAGCTTGTTTCTCTGGACTTTACCGCTGATCGTCTTGGGAAGCTCGTCGCGGAACACAACCACGCGGGGATATTTGTAAGGCGCGGTATGCTCTTTGACGTAGGTCTGAATTTCCTTTTTTAATTCTTCCGTAGGCTCGGTTCCCTTCGTCAGAACGATGGAGGCTTTGACGATTTGCCCTCTGACCTCATCGGGCATCGCGGATACACCGCATTCAAGAACGTAAGGAAGCTCCATGATGACACTTTCGATCTCAAAGGGACCGATGCGGTATCCGGAGGATTTGATGACGTCATCCACGCGTCCTACGTACCAGAAATAACCGTCCTCATCGCGCCATGCGGTGTCTCCCGTGTGATAAAGTCCGTCATGCCAAGCAGCCCCTGTCTTTTCGCTGTCAAGGTAATACTCCTTAAAGAGACCGCAAGGAATGCTCTCCTCCGTGTGGATTACAATTTCACCGACTTCACCGGGAGCGACGCTGTTTCCGTCTGCATCCACCACGTCAACGTCATACTGCGGATTGGCCTTTCCCATCGCACCGATCTTCGGTGTCGTTCCGAAAAGGTTGGCTATTGCCAACGTGGTCTCCGTCTGTCCAAAGCCTTCCATGATCTCAAGTCCCGTTGCGGCTTTGAACTGATTGAAGACCTCCGGATTGAGAGCCTCGCCCGCAGTGGTCATGTGATGGATCGAAGAAAGATCGAATTTGGAAAGATCGCCTCTGATCAGCATACGGAGCATCGTGGGAGGCGCACAGAAGGTCGTGATGTTATACTTTGCGAACATGGGAAGAATGTCATTCTCGTCAAACTTGTCAAAGTCATACACGAAGACTGCGCCTTCGCAAAGCCACTGTCCGTAGAGCTTACCCCAAAGGGATTTTCCCCATCCCGTATCGGAGATGGTCAGATGCAGACCGTCTCTTTCACAGCAATGCCAATACTTCGCCGTTACAAAATGTCCCAACGCATACGTGTGCTTATGAGCTGCCATTTTGGGGTTTCCGGTAGTTCCCGAGGTGAAGAACATCAACGCGGTCTCATCTCCCGAGGAAGCATCCTCGGCACGTTCGAATTTGCCGGAGAACAGCGGATATTCCTTATCGAAATCGCGCCAACCGTCCTTCGCACCGCCAACCATAACGAGGGTTTCCACCTGCGGGCATTTCTTTGCGGCGCTCTGTGCGTACTCATAGGTATCGCCGTCAGCAGTACATACGATTGCCTTGACACCTGCGGAATTGTATCTGTACTCAAAGTCATGCTCCTTGAGCTGATTGGTCGCGGGGATTGCGACCGCTCCCAGCTTGTGAAGAGCCACCATACAGAACCAGAACTGATAGTGACGCTTGAGAACCAGCATCACCTTATCTCCCCTCTTGATACCGAGAGAGGTGAAGTAATTTGCCACCTGGTTGGAGGCGCGCTTGATATCCTTGAAGGTAAAGCGACGCTCGTTCTTGAATTTATCAAGGTGAAGCATTGCAAGCTTTTCGGGATACTTTTCCGCAATCTCATCAACGATATCAAATCCGAAGTTGAAGGAGTCCGTGTTTTTGAAGGAGATGTTCTGCAATTCTCCATTTTCGTTTTCGGTAAGATCAACGAATTTTTCACACACAAGCTTTTCACTTGTTTTCGCCGCCATAACGCTTTTTCTGACAACCGGCTCATCGGTGTGATCTCCCGACATAACGACCGCGCAAAATACACAGTCCTCACCGTCAACGGCAATCATTCCGTGAGGGGTGGAGGAATTGTAGTAGATACTGTCTCCTTCAGCGAGAATTTCGGTGTGGTTACCGACCTGAACCTTGAGCTTACCGCTGAGCACGAGATCGAATTCCTGTCCCGAGTGAGTTGTCAGATGGATCGGCTTATTCTGCTGCGATGCGGAATACTCGTATTTTACGTAATAGGGCTCTGCAAGCTTATCCTTGAATTTCGGTGCAAGATTGGAAATGTCAATGCCGTCCTCTTTGGCGGTTTCCTGCCCCTGTCCTTTTCTTGTTACGGTATACGTGGAAAGCTTTGCGGAGCTTCCCTCAAGAAGATCGGTCATATCGACACCAAATGCCAGTGCGCACTTATGGATGAAGGAAAACGGAATATCCACCTTCCCGCTTTCATACGAACGGTACTGCTCTTCGGTCACGTCGGTTTTCAGAGCCATTGCCTCTACGGAGAAGCCCATAATTTCACGCAACTCCTTAACTCTTGCGGCGATTTCGGATAACTGGTTGAATGTGTTGTTGGTGTTCATGGTGTTGCCCTCCTTAGTAAATAGTATGTATATGTTTTTACAACACAGCAAAATAAAGAAACCCGTCTCAAAGTTTCTTCTTTGAGACGGGTGAAAATTCACTCGCGGTACCACTCAAATTGCGACCAAGGTCGCCACTCTCGGAATCCAACAATTCCTATGCATTGACGCAGCAATCACGGGAGCACTCTACTCGAACAAGCCTTTGGAGCCTCCGGCTCAGAAGTGATGGGCAATTGAGCATTCGCGTGTCGGATCACACCATCCCGACTCTCTGTAAACGCTGTGGGCTCTGCCTTCTTCGTCATCGCCTTTGTTTATTTAAAAGATGCCGTCATTATAGCACACCGAAACGAAGTTGTCAATAGCTTTTTTAAAAAAAATCAAAAAAATTATTCGCCGCAATTTTCCCAGTTGTGATATACGTCCATTACGTCATCATCCTCTTCCAGCTTCTCAATCAGAAGATTCATGAACTTGATATCTTCTTCATTATCAAGCGTGACAGAGGTGGATGCCTGTTTGGTTTTCTCCGCGGAAAGGATCTCATAGCCTGCGCTCTTGAGGTCATCCTGGATCGCATAAACGTCGTCGGGCTCGGTGATCACAACGAACACATCTCCCTCGGATTTGAAATCGGAAGCTCCCGCTTCCAGAGCGGTCTCCATCAATTTGTCCTCATCAACGTCTCCGTCCTCGTTATTGATGACAATCTCACCGATATCGCTGAAAAGATAGCCGACGCATCCCGTCTGTCCCATATTTCCGTGATACTTGGAGAAATAAGAACGCACGTTGCCTGCGGTTCTGTTTCTGTTATCCGTGGTTGCCGTGACAAGAACCGCAATTCCCGCAGGTCCGTAGCCCTCGTAAGAAACCTCCTCGTAGGATTCTCCCGTAGAGCCCATCGCCTTCTTGATGCAACGCTCAATGTTATCGTTGGGAACGTTGTTTGCCTTTGCCTTTTGAATCAGATCGCGAAGCTTGGAGTTGGACACGGGATCTCCGCCGCCCTCCTTGACCGCAACCGTGATTTCTTTACCGATCTTTGTAAAGATTTTTCCTCTTGCTGCGTCTGTTTTTTCCTTCTTGTGCTTGATATTCGCCCATTTACTATGTCCGGACATACTCTCAAATCCTTTCGTTTCTTATATACAAATTGTTAGATGCTTTCAAAAGATCCGATCAAACCTTTTCGGTCTTTTTGAGACAGATCAGATCGAATGCGTTTCCGAGAACGGTCTTCGTTGCCGCTGTCAGTCGGATACGGGACGCGCGGACTGCGGGATCCTCTGCGGAAAGAATCGGGCAGTTGTGATAGAAGCGGTTAAATGCCGCAGCGATGTCGAGAATGAATCGGGTGATATAGCTCGGTTCATAATCCGCAATCGCGGCACAGACACGCTCACCAAAGCGGCACAGCGTCTTTACAAGCGCAGCTTCCTCATCCGTGGTAACAGTCACAGAAGCATCTCCCGTATCCCCGGCACGTGCAAGAACCGAGCATGCGCGCGCGTAGGTGTACTGCACGTAAGGACCTGTATTTCCGTCAAAGCTGAGCGCCTCTTCCATGACGAAGTTGATATCCTTCATGCGGTTATTGGTCAGATAATAGAAGACGATTGCTCCGACACCGATCGCTTCCGCGACCTCTTCTCTGTTGTCAAGATTCGGGTTCTTTTCGTTGATAATCCCCGAAACCTTCTCTATGGCAAGTGCAAAAAGATCCTTGAGGAGAACGACGTTACCGGTTCTTGTTGCAAGCTTTGCTCCGTTGAGGGACACTGTCCCGTAAGGAACATGAACCAACTCATCATACCAGGGGTATCCCATCATTTCAACCACCTTGAACCACTGTGCGAAGTGCAAGCACTGCTGTGCGCTGGTCACGTAGATTGCTTTGTCGAAATGATAATTTTCCTTGCGGTAAACCGCCGCAGCGATATCACGCGTGGGATAAAGCGTTGATCCGTCTCTTTTGAGAATCAGACAGGGAGGCATGTTATATTCGGAAAGATCAACGATGGATGCACCGTCATCGATTTTCAAAAGTCCCTGCTCTCTCAGCTTTTCCACCTGTGCCGGCATCTTATCCGTATAGAAGCTTTCTCCCTTGTAGGAATCAAAGGTGATGCCAAGCTGACGGTAGGTTTTGTTATACTCTTCAAGACTGATATCAACAAACCATCTCCAGAGAGCCAGATTTTCTTCGTCACCGATCTCAAGCTTATGGAATTCGGCGCGTGCCGCCTCCGCAAGCTCCTTGTTTTCGGGAACACCGTTTTCGGGATCGCCCTTGATCTCGTTATTGATGCGCACGTAAAGCTCTACAAGCTTATCGATTCCCTCTTGCTCTACCGCCTCGCGGCTTCCCCACAAGCGATATGCAACGATCAGCTTACCAAACTGCGTTCCCCAGTCGCCGAGATAGTTGATGCCGTAGCACTCATATCCCGCAAACTCGTGAAGCTTCCGAAGCGCGTGACCGATCACAGTCGTACCGAGGTGACCGATGTGGAAGGGCTTTGCCACGTTGGGGGAGGAATAATCGAGAACGACCATCTTTCCCTTTCCAAAATCCTGTGATCCGTACTTATCCCCTTTTTCAAGGATCTCGGGAACCACCGTTTTGGCAAGATACTCATTCGAAAGTCTGATATTGAGATAACCGCTGACCGACTCCACCGATGCGATGCACTCATCCGCAAGCGCGGAGGAAAGCTGTGTCGCGATCTGTACGGGAGAGGAACGGAGAACTTTACTCAGCTTAAAGCACGGGAACGCAAGATCTCCAAGTGTCGGATCGGGGGGGTATTCCAGCATGGAAACAACCGAAGACGTATCCAGCTCTGCGTCCGCGCGAATCGATTTTACGCCTTCAACAATCTTTTGGGCAATGCGTGTTTTAATCGTCTGCATAAGGATTCCTTTCAAATAACGTTAACCATAATATTATACAACACTCAAAGAAAATAATCAAGATAGAAATTGATCATTTTACAGTCAAGGATGCGGTTTTTGCTTGTATAAATTGCAGCAAATCCGCACGGGGGAGCAAAAGCTGGGCGCCGCGCGTCCCAGAGCTGACCGTAATAAACTCAAACGAAAGCGCACTTTCATCCACGTAGGTCGGGAACGTTTTTTTCATTCCGATCGGAGAGCATCCGCCGCGAACGTAGCCTGTCAGCGCCAAGAGCTCCTTGACGTGTACCATTTCAATTTTTTTGTTTCCCGTGATCGTCGCGGCACCTTTCAAATTCAGCTCCTCTGCCACGGGAATACAGAACACAAGCGGCCCTGTCTTATCCCCTCTCGCAACCAAGGTTTTGAACATCTGTTGCGGAGGAAAATTCAATTCTTCGGCGATGTGAATCCCCGAAAGATCGTTTTCATCCACCGTATAGGTCAAAACCTCGTATCCGATCTTTGCCGCATCCAGCATACGCATGGCATTGGTTTTCTGCATAGTCACTCCTTGTAAAAATCAAGCATACTCGTTGATCATGTCCCGTGCCGCAGCTCTCTGGGCAGCGGTGACCTCTATTCCGCCAAGGATCCGGGCAACCTCTTCGACGCGCTCATCCTCGGAAAGGCAGAGCACCTCGGTTTCCGCTCGCCCGTTACATTCTTTTTTCAGAATGCGGTAGTGGGTATCGGCCAAGGATGCAATTTGTGCGGAATGCGTCACGCAAAGGACTTGTGTCTCCTTGCCTGTTTCCTTGAGCTTGATTCCCACCTTGCGCGAGGTTTTTCCCGATACTCCCGTATCAATCTCGTCAAAAATCACGGTGGAAGCTCCGTCGGAATCGTTCAATACGGAACGAAGCGCCAGCATAATCCTGGAAAGCTCGCCCCCGGAAGCAATCTTGATCAGAGGGAGCAAAGGCTCTCCCGGATTGGTAGCAATCAAGAATTCAACGTCGTCAGCACCGCGTGCGCCCAACGAAGCATCCTTGATCAGAATTTCAAATTTGACCTTTGGCATATCCAAAAACGCAAGTGTTTCGGTGACGGCGCATGTGACCGCCTTTGCTGCAGCTCGCCTTTTTTCCGTCAACGCAAATGCCGCTTTTTTTGCCTCCAAGGTCAATTTCTTGACGTTGTTTTCCAAATCCACGCGTAATTCATCGGAGGATTCCAGCTCCTCAAGACGGGAAGCCGCTAAGACACGGAAGGCAAGAATCTCCTCAACGGTGCTTCCGTATTTCCGTTTCAGCTTGGAAATCGCGTCAAGGCGCGCTTCAATACGGTCAATGTGTGCGGTGGGCTCCTCCGCTGTGTCGGGAGTCGAAGCCAGCAACAGCTCTGCGACATCCTCGATTTCGGAAGCAACGGAAAGAAGCCGCTCATGAAAGCGATCCGTTCCGTCGATCAATCCGTCCAGCGCGCGGACGGACTGCTCCGCTCTTTTGATCAGATCGTAGGCGTTTGTTTTTTCACCGCCGCGCAAAGCGCGGTACGCAAGATGAAGATGCTTTTCGATCAATTCTGCATGGGTGAGTCTATCACGCTCTGCGATCAAAGATTCTTCCTCACCGCTCTTTAGCTTCAACGCGTCAATATCCTCAATCTGATATTTCAGCATTTCGGAAAGACGAACCTTTTCGGTTTCATCCCTTGAAACCTCCCGAAGCCTTTTGAGGTTGCTTTGCAATTCGGAATACAACACGGAATAGGCATGCAGCTCCGCGCTCGGCTTTGCGAACGTGTCCAGCAATTCAATATGCTTTGATTTTTGTAACAGTCTCTGACTGTCCGACTGTCCGTGAATGCTGATCAATTGCCCTGCGATCTCCCGCTGCAAATTCTGCGTGATCATCTGCCCGTTGAGATAGGCACGTGAGCGACCGTCCGAATGAAGTGTTCTGCGAAGCAAAAGCATTCCGTCCTCCGCATGAAATCCCATTTCCTCAAGGGACGTAAGAAACGAGGGGGACAAATCCTCAAACACGGCGCTGACCGTTGCACTGTCCTCGCCCGTTCGGATGATTTCCTTTGAAACACGGTTTCCAAGCAACAGATTGATGCTGTCGATAATCATGGACTTTCCCGCGCCCGTTTCACCCGTTAACACAGAAAATCCTTTTTCAAGCTCCAGATCCGTACGCTTGATCACCGCGATGTTCTCAATATGTAATGAGCGGAGCATAGTCAAATCGCTTTCATCAAATCGCAAAAACGCTCCGCTATGCTTTTTGCGGAATCCTCGTCACGCGTTGCCACCATGATCGTATCATCTCCCGCAACGCATCCGAGAATCTGCGAAAAATTCATCGAATCAATCCCGACCGCCACGGCATTCGCCATTCCCGGATAGGTTTTCAGAACCACAAGATTGCAAGCCGACTCAACGCTGATGATGGAGTCAATCAAGGCGGCGTTGAACTTCATTCCCGTTCCGCCGTCAACCTGCTTGGGAAGAACGTAACGGTAAGTTCCCTTTCCCGTTGTCATTTTAGCGATCTTCAATTCTCTGATGTCGCGTGAAACGGTCGCCTGGGTAACCTCAAAGCCGTTTTCGCGCAATTTATTGATCAATTCATCCTGGGTATCGATCTCATACCGTGAGATCAGTTCCAGCATCTTTTCCTGTCTGCTTCTTTTCATTGAACACAAGCTCCTTTTCAATCCAATTTGGAAGAACTCATTTTTTGACGCAATTTTTTATAAAAGCCGCAAGGCTTCAAACGAATCAGATTGGTTTCCATCGAAGATTTTACAATCCGCACCGACTGATTGCGGTACAATTCAAAATTCATCCGTCCGTCCACGGTCAGATACAGCATCTTTTCACGCGCACAAACGTTACGGATTTCCAGAACGGAAGCATCCGAAAAAATCAAGGGACGCGCGATGAAGGAATGGGGACAGATCGGGGTGACACAAAAGCAAGGAACACGCGGATCAACGATCGCACCGCCTGCCGACATGGAATATGCCGTCGATCCCGTAGGTGTTGCAATGATCAATCCGTCCGCACGGTAATTCGCTACGGGAATCCCCCCCTCGTAGAGTTCAAGGTCTACAAGTCTTGAAACAGAGCCGTTGGAGATCACGGCATCGTTGAGCCCGTAACAGAAGGAACGAAGCTCACCGGAGGCGCTGAGCAGCTCCACGCGAAGCATTGAGCGTTTGTCAAGCGTATAAGATCCGTCAAAAAGTTGATCCAGATAAGCAAGCTCTCCCGCTTCCAGCTCCGCCATGTACCCGAGACGACCGAGGTTGATTCCAAGAATCGGTGTCCCGCGCTGAGTAGCTCGCCGTGCCACCTCAAGAATGGTGCCATCCCCGCCGAGAACTATGAGAATGTCCGCTTCGGCGTAGACCGCATCCACGGGAAGATACCGAAAGGCTTCCCGATTCTTATTGATTCTTTGCAGCTTTTCCTGGTTAAAGGATGCGATCAAAATCTCGCATTCCCGCCTGAGAAGATAATCGGCAACCATCACAGCCGCGTGCGCCTTCTCAAATATGTTAAAGTTTGTAATCAGTGCAATTTTCAACACTTCACAGCACTCCTTTTTATCAAATACCTTTCAAAAACGAACGGATATCGGCAACACTCCATCCCTTTTCACCGCACCCCGAAAGCTCGAAGCCGGCAAGAAATTCCCGATTTCCGTCACCGCCCTTGATGGGAGACAGAATCAATCCGAAAAGAGAAAATCCGCATGACACGGCACAATCGTAAACTCTTGTAATCGCTGCAAGATGTGCCGCCGGATCCTTTACGATTCCGCCCTTTCCAAGCATACCTCTCCCAACCTCAAACTGCGGCTTGATCAAGGAAATAAAGCATCCCTTGCCGCCAAGCAACGCGGGAATTCTCGGAATGATGTAGGTAGAAGAAATAAACGAAACGTCCATTACGGCAAGATCCACGGTATTCCCACCGATCTGCTCGGGTGTCAGCGCACGCGCGTTCAGATGCTCATAGGAAACAACACGCGGATCGTCCAGAAGCTTCTTTGCCAATTGCTTCTCCCCTGCATCCACCGCGTAAACACGGAGCGCACCGCGTTGCAGAAGGCAGTCCGTAAATCCACCCGTGGAAGCCCCGATATCAAGCGCGACCAAGCCTTGGGGATCAACCGAAAACGCATCCAACGCTGCCTCCAGCTTCAATCCTCCCCGACTGACGTAGATCAGAGGATCCTTCACAGAGACGGAATGCTCACCGCAGGTCACGGAAAACGACGGTTTCGTAACGGTCGCCCCGTCGATCTCCACCGCTCCGCTCTCGATCATACTTTTGGCACGCTGGCGACTCGGTGCATATCCGTTCTCTGTCAAATAAAGGTCAAGTCTCATGCAGAAAATGCGGGAATCAGATACAACAGTCCCGCCGTCGCAATACCGGTAATTGCGCCGCAAAGGATCTGCAAGGGAGAGTGCCCGATCAGCTCCTTAAAGTGAAGGTCTGCATGCTCGGAATCCGAAAACATCTCTCCGACGATCAAGTTCAGCGCCTTGGACTGTTTTCCCGTTTCGTTCCGCACGCCCGCCGCGTCGATCATAACGATCATCGCAAGCACTCCCGAAATTGCCACGGTAGAGCTGCCAAGTCCATCCTTGAGCGCGCACGCCACGCAAAGCGCGCATGCGGCAGCGGTATGAGAGCTCGGCATTCCACCCGTTCCGAAGAACATGCTTTTGAGAGAAAATTCCTGTAATTTAAAGACGCCTGTAAATACCTTTATAATCTGCGCGATCAGCCACGCCGCTGTCGCCGAGATCACGTAGTAATTCGTAATAAAATCAAAAAGCCACTGCATAAAATTGTTCCTTTCGTTTACTTGTTTCTGTTCACAAGCCATCTTGCCAAAGAGCAAAGCGCATCGGAATCGGGATAATTTCGAATCGCATCGATTGCATTCTGCGTTAGTCTGTCGGCATAAAAGCGCGCCTCCTCAACGGAATAAAAGCTTAAGAAGGTGCTCTTCTGATGCTCTGCATCCACACCCGTATTTTTTCCGAGAATCGCACTGTCGCCCGTAGCATCCAAAACGTCATCGACGATCTGAAAAGCCAAGCCGATGTTTTCCGCATAGGCGACAACGTCCTCCATTACCTTATCGGTAAAGGTGATACCTGCCGCCAACGCTCCCAGTACCGCCGCTGCACTGATCAGAGCACCCGTTTTAAGAGAATGAAGCTTCAAAAGCTCGTCCAAGGTCAGCTTGCGCTGCTCTCCCTCCAGATCCATGATCTGACCGCCGATCATTCCGTATCTTCCCGCGCAATTGGCAAGATATGCAACCGCCTTTGCGGAAATTTCAGGTCCTGCTTCCGTATTGGATGCCGCGACCTCAAACGCCCCCGTAAGAAGTGCATCTCCTGCCAGAAGTGCCGTTGCTTCACCAAACACCTTATGATTGGTCGGCTTTCCGCGTCGAAGGTCATCGTCATCCATGCAAGGAAGATCGTCGTGGATCAGAGAATAGGTGTGAATCATTTCCACCGCACACGCAAACGGCAAGGCGGCCGCATCGTCTCCACCAAATAGGCGGCAAAAGCTCAACGTCAACATCGGACGAATTCTCTTTCCACCGGCAAAGAGACTGTAACGCTCCGCGTTCAGAAGATTTTTAAGATCCTCGTCCTCATCATAATATTCACGCAGTGCAGCCTCCGTCAAGGTCGCATCCTTATGCATTAAAAGCTCCAAAACCTCGTCCGTCATCCTTCTCCCTCCGTTTCTTGAAAGCTTTTCAGCGAAACACTTCCGTCTGACTCTACCGAAAGCATTTTCACGGACAGCTCCGCGCGATCCAACAATTCGGAGGACGCGCGAATCAAAGAGATCCCCTCCTCGTAAAGCTTCAAGGAGGCATCCAGGGTTTCAGTTCCGCCCTCCAAAGCTTCAAGGATCTCCTCAAGTCTTTTCATGGCGGCTTCAAAGGTCATTTCTTTTTTAGCCATTTTCAACTTCCTTTCCTTCGACGGTTGCCTTCACGCATCCGTCGGAAAACCGAACGTTTAAAACGTCCCCTTCCTTCGTATCATGGACAGATTGCACCGTAACACCGTTGACGGATACCGATGCATAACCTCTTGAGAGCACAGACAGAGGGCTGAGAGATTCCATCTGCGCGATACGTTTCAAAAGCAGATTGCGACGCTCCGAAAGAGAGGCACTGACAGCGCGGTTCATATCCTCTTCCATATCGGTCAGGCAAACGCGATATGCGTCAAAGAGTCGTTCGGGATATTTAAACACGCGTGACTGTGTAACTAACTCCAAGGCGCGACGCTCCTGTGTCAGACGCTTTCCGAGAAGCACGGCTGCACGTTCCTTTTTTTCATCCAAAAGCTTCAAAAGGCTCGCGCGGTCGGGGACTGCGATCTCTGCCGCAGCCGACGGCGTCGGCGCGCGTCGATCGGCAACGAAATCACAGATGGTAAAATCACTCTCGTGTCCCACAGCGGAGATCACGGGAACACGGCAGGCTGCGATCGCATATGCCAAGCCTTCATCGTTGAATGCCCACAAATCCTCGGCAGAGCCACCACCGCGCCCGATAATAATCAGATCCACAAGATCTGTGTTTCCGAAGAACTCGATTCCCGCGATCAATTGCATGGGAGCTTCGTTTCCCTGCACGGCAGAGGGAAAGAGAATCATTTCGGTTAGAGGAAAGCGTCTTTTGAGAATATGGATCATATCATGCACAGCAGCTCCCGAGGGAGAGGTGATGACACCGATCCGTGACGGCATGACGGGGAGCGGTTTCTTTCTCGACTCGTCAAAAAGCCCTTCGCTCTGCAGCTTTCTTTTCAATTGCTCAAAGCGGAGCGCCAGAGAGCCTGCGCCATCCGGCTGCAATTCATCCGCGTAGAGTTGATACTGACCGCTCGTCTCATAGACAGAAATCCGTCCGTGGGCGATCACCTGCATTCCGTCGCTTGGAAGAAAAGCAAGGCGGGATGCGTACGAGCGAAACATAACCGCCTTCAGCTGACCGCTTTCGTCCTTTAATGTAAAATAAGCATGTCCCGAGGAGTACAGCTTAAAATTGGAAATTTCACCGCGGACAAATATGTTGGAAAGAACACGGTCACCGTCCATCATCATCTTCAGGTATTCATTCACCTGACCTACTGATAGCATTCGCTTGTCCGAAGTCATGACCGTCTCCTTTCTTAAGAAATCAAGTGTTTTGATTGAGATACCGTTTTCTGCAGAGCAAGGAGATCCCCGCGGCATTGTCTGCGGAAAACATGGGGTGAGCGAAATAGGTATCCTTACGCTCGCTCAGTCTCGTTTGTAAATAGCGGTTGCTCATAACCCCTCCCGCATACACGATCGGAAGACAGGGATATTTTTCATCCAGGCAGCGCGTCATTTCAATCAACGTTTCCCCGATAAACGCAAGTGTGTATGCCGCAACCAACGAGCAGTCTCCCGTTTCGCGATACATTTTCTCGGCGAGATTCTCAAGTCCCGAAAGATGACAGTTTCCCCCTCTGACGCACACACGGGGTGTGGGCACTTTCGCGTGATTCTCAAGTGCCAGAGCTTCCAATTGCTTTCCGCAAGGAAATGACAAGCCCATCATCACGCCGATGCGGTCGATGGCTTGTCCCGCATTCAGATCCTCGGTCTTTGCCACAAGCTCGACTTCAAAGGCCGCATCGCGCGGTGTGACGTACAGCACCTCTGTGGTTCCTCCCGAGACGTGAAACGCAAGAAACGGATTTTCCAACAGTCGCGCATGCATCCCCGAGGAATACGCCGCCGCCATCACGTGTCCGTTCTGATGAGAAAACTCGAACACGGGAGCATCGGACGCGCTTGCAAAAACGTTGGCAGCCGCCACCCCTGTAAGAAAGCACGGCATATAGGAGTCCTCCGCATCACGCGGACGCGCGGAACAACCGACGGCAAGCACCCTCTTGTCTGACAAAGCCACTTGAAGCTGCTCCGAAATCCTTGGGAGATTCTTGACGTGTGCAAATACGGCATCGCTCTGACGCAAGCCGCATTCTCCGGCCTTGACCGGAAGAGGCTCTTTGATATTCGCGATGACTTCTCCGTCAAGCGTGCAAACAGCGGCAGAGGTCGTATAATTGCTGGTGTCGAAGCCAACGAAGCAATCCATCATTCGTTCGCCGCCGTTTCAAGCTCTTCCTTGACACCGTTCAGAACACCGTTGACAAACGAACGCATCTTGGGATCGTCAAACGTCTTTACAAGTTCAATCGCCTCGTTCAGGGAAACAACGCTTGGGATGTCTTTCATGTATTTCATTTCGAAAACGCAGATCCGCATCGCACTTCTCGAAATCGGAGTGATGCGTCCCGGCTTCCATCCGTTGGAATGTCGCATGATCATTTCGTCCAGCTCCTCGACGTGCTCTCTAACACCGAAATAAACGGTTTGGATGTATTTGTTATCTTCAATCTCGCGCGATTCCTTGGAAAGCGCGTAAATCTCATCAGGGGTGCTTTCCTTGCGGAACTCCGTTTCAAACAACAGTCGAAATGCCTCTGTGCGCGCTTCTTTTCTTGTAATTCCGGCCATAAAAATTTCGTGTCCTTTCTTTGCTTCCGACCGATCGTTCGGTCATAAAACGCCATAATAACCCATCGTATATATTATACAACAAAAAACAAAAAAGTCAACACAAAAAATGAATATTTTCACTCTTTTATGCATATAAAATATCATTTCCGTGGAGGTGTCCTTCCTTATGCAAAGAAAGTTATTTTCCTTTCCTCGTCGCTTTGTCTCGTTTCTTTTGCTTTTTTGCATCTTTTGCGGTCTGTTTTCCCTCTCTTCCGTCCGAGAAAGACATCCATTGCCTACGCAAGTCGAAGAGACCGAGCGCGTCACCTGCGTGGTGCTTGACGCGGGACACGGAGGTGAGGACGGAGGGGCGGTCAGCGCAGACGGAGCGGTGGAAAAGGATCTGAATCTTCAAATCTCATTTCTGATCAAGGAGATGTTAGAGACCAACGGCATCAAGGTGGTCATGACAAGAGAGACAGACACGCTCCTTTACGATAAAAACGCAGATTACCAAGGCAGAAAAAAAGTGCTCGATCTTGCCGCCAGGAAAAAGATCGCAGAGAAAACAGTGAACAGCGTTTTTGTGAGCATCCATATGAACACGTATCCCTTGAAAAGCTGCCGCGGCCTTCAGGTATGGTATTCCCCCAACCATCCAAGATCAAAGGAGCTTGCAAAGAATATTCAAAAATCCGCCCGCGAATTGGTGCAACCGGAAAATCAAAGGACGGTAAAACCCGCCACCTCGGGAATTTATCTCCTTCACAAGCTGCACACTCCCGCGGTGCTTGTCGAATGCGGTTTTCTTTCCAGTCCCGAGGAAGCTACGCTTCTCACCGATTCCGAATATCAAACGCAATTGGCATTCTCGATCTTTTCCGCTATTATAAATACGGATTTTTCCGCATAGGAATCAAAAAAGCTATTGCATTGCGCTGCTTTTTAAGGTATAATAATGTCAATGACGAAGAAAGGCTTAAAAACCGATGAAAGGCTTGAAAACAATTTACGTTTGCTCCGAATGTGAATATAAAACCTCAAAATGGATGGGAAAATGCCCGAGCTGCAATGCGTGGAATTCGTTTGTGGAGGACGTGGAGGCTGCCCCGAGCGTTCAGAGCGCTCCGAAACGTGTGAGCATGATTCCCGCGAACGAGGACAATCGGGCTATCGACTTTCACGAATTGGAAATTCCCGACTATATGCGAAAAAGCACCGGTCTTTCGGAGCTTGACCGCGTTCTCGGTGGCGGACTTGTACATGGCTCTGTGGTGCTTCTTTCCGGCGAGCCGGGTATCGGAAAATCAACACTTCTGATGCAGATCTGTGACGCATTGGGAGGAACCCGTCGCGTTCTTTACGTTTCGGGCGAGGAATCGGGAGGACAGCTCAAGCTTCGCGCCGAGCGTCTGGGGGTCTTGGGCAACTCTCTTTATATTCTGACGGAAAGCAACGTTGAAAACGTTTTAAAGGAGTCCGAGAAGGTAAAGCCCGACGTGATCATTATCGACTCGATCCAAACCATGTATGCCGCCTCGGTCAATTCAACCCCCGGAAGCGTAGCTCAGGTCAAGGAAAGCGCCTTGACCTTGATCAATATGGCAAAAGGCGCGGGCATTTCCGTGATCATGGTCGGTCACGTCAACAAGGAGGGTACGATTGCACGTCCTAAGGTGCTGGAGCA
Source organism: Eubacteriales bacterium (assembly GCA_045536125.1). GTDB lineage: Bacteria > Bacillota > Clostridia > Oscillospirales > CAG-272 > UMGS1865. The sequence continues at coordinate 17,300 of JAZSMX010000049.1, forward strand.
TATGGTAGACGCAGTCCTCTACTTTGAAGGAGAGCGTCAGCAAGCATACCGCATCATCCGCGCCATCAAGAACCGTTACGGCTCTACCAATGAGATCGGTGTGTTCGAAATGACGGACAAGGGACTGTTAGAGGTAGAAAACCCCTCTGAAATGCTCTTAGCGGGACGTCCCAAAAACATTTCCGGCAACTGCGCGCTTTGTACCCTGGAGGGAACGCGCCCTCTGATCGCGGAGATCCAGGCGCTTGTCACTCCGACCGCCTTCCCTGCTCCGCGCCGCACCACAAACGGTATCGACTACAACCGCATGTGCCTGATTATTGCGGTACTGGAAAAGCGTCTTGGCTTGAAATTTTACCAAAACGACGTTTATCTCAACGTCATTGGCGGCTTGCATCTGGACGAGCCCGCATCCGACGTTTCGGTTGCCATGGCATTGATTTCCTCCTTGACCGACCGCATCATTCCCGACGATCTGATCGCCGTGGGCGAATTGGGACTTGCTGGAGAGTGCCGTGCGGTATCCAACATCGAGCAACGCGTCAAGGAGGCGGCACGCCTCGGCTTCAAGCATGCCATTGTTCCCTACCGCAACGTGGAAAAGCGCAAGATCGAGGT
>JAZSMX010000046.1:0-13330 GCA_045536125.1 Eubacteriales bacterium
CCCATCGCGGCGGCGGTCGGTGCGGGCATCCATATTTCCAAGGCGCGCGGCGCGATGATCGTGGATCTTGGCGGCGGTGTTTCGGAAACCGCGGTGATCAGCCTCGGCGGTGTGGTCAAGTCCAACTCTCTGCGCGTGGCGGGGAACGAATTGGATCTTGCCATCGTCAATTACTTAAAGCAAACGCGCAACGTTCTCATCGGAGACGTGACTGCGGAAATCCTCAAATGGAAGATCGGAACGGCGGTGCGCGGCATTGACCGCGGATCGATGGAGGTCTGCGGAAGAGATCTTCGCACAGGACTTGCCGTGACGGTGGAGGTCACGACCGAGGAGGTGCGGCGCGCGATGGAGGAGCCGCTTTCCGAGATCATTTCGATGGTGAAGATGACCTTGGAGGAAACGCCCCCCGAGCTTTCCGCCGACATTTTCGATTTCGGCATTGTGGCGGTAGGCGGCGGCGCGCTGCTTCCCGGCATCGCACAGGCAATCAGCGATCGCACGGGCATCCGTGTGATCATTCCGAAGCGGCCGATGGAGGCAGTCTGCACAGGACTTGGCAGAATGCTTCAAAGCACGGGCGACTTTTCGGAGTTTGTAAAATATAAGGTCAAATAAGACGGTAAGGGGCGTGTCACGTTGCCGCGTTTTGCGGTGGAAGCGCGCCCCTTGCCCATTGATGGAGGAAACCGACGTGGAAGACAAAGAGAAGGAGCGGGGACTTGCCGAGGGGCGGGGGACACCTTGTGTGAATATGGCGCGTGAGCGACTGCAATTGGGCAGTGTCGCTCTTGCCGTCGCGTTTATTTTTCTTGCCTCCTCCCTTCTTCAGTCGATCCTTCACTACGTGATTCTCTGGAACGCTCCGACGCTTGTCAGCGCACCGTGGTACCGTTGGGTGATCGGAACTCTCCCCATGTACCTCTTTGCCATGCCTCTTTCCTGTCTGATCTTCCGTGTCGGACGGGTGCATGCCCCCACGGAACGGGAGCGGCTTTCCTTTCCCGTGCTTCTGGGGTTGCTTTCGATCTGCTTCGGGCTCACCTACGGAGGGCAGGTATTAGGGGAGCTGGTCAATTCCGTCATCGGATTTTTCACGGGGAAGATCCCCGAAAACGGACTGGAAAACGCAACGGTCAACGCCCCTCTTTGGGCGAATCTCATCTTTGTCGGGATCTTAGCGCCCGTGATGGAGGAGCTTTTTTACAGAAAGCTCGTCATCGATCGCCTGCGCCGCTACGGAGACATCTTTTCCGTGGTCGCGTCGGGGGTGCTCTTCGGCTTGATCCACGGCAACTTCCACCAGCTTTTCTATGCCGCGACGATCGGGTGTCTCTTCGGCTATATTTACGTCCGTACGGGACGGATCTCCTACACGGTGATCCTTCACGCGTGCGTCAATCTTGTCGGCGGCGTCTATACGACCGAGATGGTCAAGCTCCTCGATCTTGAGCTTTTTGCTACAGATCCTCTCGCGGCACTCATCGCAAGCCCGGTCGGGGGTGTGATGTACCTTGCGTACGCGCTCTTTATGCTTCTGATGCTCATGGGGGCTGTGGTCAGCGCGGTGCTTCTGTTTCTGTTTTGGCGAAAAAAGCCGCAGCCGCCCGAGGTGCGGATGAATGCGGAGGAGTGGGTGCGCGCCGCACTGCTCAATCCCGGCATGTGGATACTTCTTTGTGTGCTGGTATTGCTGTTTGCCAACGGCTTGAAATGATTTGAAATCAAAGAAAAAACGAAGGAAAGGGAGGTGTGCTGATGGAAAAGCCGAAAAGCTTCGGCATGCGCTATCTTGCGATCGTGCTGGCTTTCTGCATCATTGCGACGATCTATCTCGGACGCCTTTTTTATATTCAGATCTCCGGCAAGGACGCCTCTCCCGATCCCGTTAACACCGTGCGCGAGGTCACCGTCGGAGCGGTACGTGGCGAGATCTACGACAGAAACGGAAAAAAGCTGGTGGGGAATCGCTATACCTATGAGATTTCACTCTCCCATTTCGCCTATACGGGCATGACGCTGCACGAGCGGAACGAAGCCTATTTGTCGCTTGCCTCTGCGCTGGGACTGCACGGTGTGCGCCTTTCCGGCAAGGACGGGCTCTTCCCGTTTGAAAACGCGTACCCCTTTTACAATGCTTATTCCGCATCTTCAGCCGATCCCGATTCCACGGTGAGGCATCACCTTTTGCGTGTGCTCTCGGATGCCGGGCTGGAGGAGGATGCGTCCCCCAAAAAGCTCTGTCAGCACTTTGAAAACAAATACGAGCTGCTTGCCAAGGACAAGGACGGAGCGCGGCTTTACACCGACAGTGAGGTGGACATCCTTGCGCGCCTTTACTACGATCTTGAGGCAAAGCGGTTTGAAGTCAGCGGAGAATACCAAATCGCAAAGGACGTGTCCTTAGAGCTGATCACCATGCTCAAGGAGAAAAAGGTCAAGGGTGTGGAATTCACCGTGAATGCGGAACGGGAATATCTGTATCCCGGATATGCCTCTCACATTCTCGGATCGGTCGGTCCGATCTTTCAGGAGGAATGGGATTATTACAGCGAGCTGGGATACCAGATGAATGCCGTGGTGGGAAAAAGCGGCTGCGAGTCGGCGTTCCAGACGTACCTGGGAGGAAAGGACGGTCGCCTTCGCATTGAGGAGGACGAGCTTGGCAACGTTCTCAATGTCACGGTTCTCCAAGCACCCGTGGCGGGGCGCGACGTCTATCTGACACTGGATATCGATTTGCAGATCGCGGCAGAAGAGGGGCTTGCCGAAAACGTGGCATACGTCAAGGAATCGGCGGGCGGAAGCGCCGCGCGCGGCGACGGCTGCGACGCGGGTGCTGCGGTGGTGATGGATCCCGACACCTTTGAGGTGCTGGCGATCGCCTCCCATCCGACCTACGATCTTTCCACCTTTTCAAGCGACTATGACGCTTTGCGCGAAAACGAGGCTCTTCCGCTGTTCAATCGCGCGCTTCTGGGCTCGTACGAGCCGGGCTCCACCTTCAAGCTCGGCATGGCGGCATTGGCACTGATGAAGAACGAGCTTTCCTACAGTGAGATCATCGATTGCACGGGAAAATACCCCGATGCGACGGTCGCGGGCAGCGTCGGCTGCTCCACCTACGGAATTTATCACGGCGAGGGTGTGGATCTTGAGCACGCGATCGCCTATTCCTGCAATAGCTTTTTCTGTGAATTGGGCGCGCGCCTCGGCATTTCCGAGATGGAGCGCGAGATGGCAAAATTCGGCTTCGGAAAATCCACGGGCTTTGAGCTCGGCGGCATCGACGGTGTCATGGCAGGACCTACCTACCGAGCCGAAATCAATCACGAGGAGGCATGGCGCGACGGAAACACGTGGCAGGCTGCCATCGGACAGTCGGATACGCAAGCCTCTCCCTTGCAATTGGCGACCTATCTTTCTACGCTTGTCAACGGAGGGACGCGCTATACGGCGCATCTGCTCCACAGCGTTTACGAGTACGGAAGCGATACCCCCGTTTACACCTACGCGCAGAGCGAATCCACCGTGCGTGACCGCATCGCGATCCCGGGGGAGGATCTTGCCGTGGTCAAGGAGGGAATGCGCGCGGTCATCGAGGACGAGACGGCGGGCAGCACCGTTCGTCGATGGATCAACAAGGAACGCATTCCCGTCACCGTGGGAGGAAAGACGGGTACGGCACAGAACAGCGGACCTTGCGACAACGCACTCTTCGTCTGTGCCGCCCCCTATGACACGCCCGACCTTGTGATCTCGGTGGTTCTTGAGGAAGGCTATATGGGCGGCTATGCCGCCCTCACCGCGGGCAGAATTCTTGAGGCTTATTACGGGCGGTAAGGATGTTTGTAGAAATATGCCGATGAGGAATGGGAATCCCCCTGTGCGGAATGCACAGGGGGATTCCCATTCCTCATCTCTCATCCCTCGGCACGTGGGAGATCGCCAAATGCGACCGCCTCCGTGTGAGAGCTCGGTATTTGCCCCATCATGGCTCTTGCCGCGCGATCCTCCTCGGGGTTTCCAAGCCCGAAGCTGATGGCGATTGCCGTATTGACGTGATGCATCATTGCGTCGTCAAGATGTCCCATCTTTTCCTTGAGGCGTCGCTTATCCAGCGTCCGGATCTGCTCCAAAAGGATCACGGAATCCTTCTGAAGACCGACCTCGCTTGCGTAAATATCGATGTGAGTGGGAAGCTTCGCCTTACTCATTTTGGAAGTAATTGCCGCCGCGATCACGGTGGGGCTGTATTTGTTGCCGATGTCGTTCTGCACGATCAGAACGGGGCGAAGCCCCCCTTGCTCCGATCCGACGACAGGGCTTAGATCCGCGTAATAAATATCTCCGCGTCTGACACTCATGCTCTTGGAATCCTCACTTTTTGCAGTGTTCCGACGCCGTTTGTCCGCCGTCGGTATCCCTATTCTTCCCAGCGGCGGCAGTCCTTTAAACGGCATGCGTCCATTTTTTCGAAGGAATTTTCTTCCTTCGGTATTTTTATTCTATGCAAAAAGGGGATGAGGTGTGCATTTTTTGGCAGACTCTGCAGAAAAATGGGATTTTGGAGAAATTTGTATTGACTTTAAAGGAATTTTGTGATAATATAGGAAATTGGAAAGATATATACGAAAAGATTTCCGAACGACAATGAGTACATCAAAGAAAGGACCGTGTTATGGAAGAATTGGTTCAGCACCACTGTAAAAATTGCGGCGGTGCACTGGCACCCTTCTCCGAAGGAAAGCTGAAATGCCCCCATTGCGGAAGCGTCTACGACGTGGCGGTCGCCAAAAAGCATACCGAGCAGATGCAGGAGCTGTTTGACGATGCCAAGAAGGAGCAGATCAACAATCTGCGGAGAAATCTTTACGATGCCGTCAATGCGGAATACGTCAGTTCTGCGGACGTGCATGCGATCTGCGCGTCTCTCAAGCAGTATCTCCCCGACGATTTCCAGGCGAATTTTTATGACGTCGCCACGGGATCGAACGTGCGTCAGATCATCAAGGCAATCAAGGCGATCGACGTAGAAAAGAATTACGATGACCTTGACAGCATCATTCTCTATCTGATCCGCTCCATGCAGAGTGATTACCTCTTGGAGCTGAACAACCTTGTGGAGCGCGCCTACAAGCAAAGGGATCTGGAAAAGTTTGAGCTGTATTCTACCTACATCTCAAACGAGGCAGAGAAGGTGCAGCTCGGTGTTTACGAAACCAAGCTCCCCCGTGAGGTTTTCGTCGCTTATTCCAGCAAGGACATGGACAAGGTTTCCGAGCTGGTCACGGTTCTTGAAGGGCAGGGCATGAAGTGCTTTGTTGCCGCGAGAAACCTGCGTCACGGAAAGGGCGCGGTCGAAAACTACAACCGCGCACTGGAGGAGGCGATGGATCATTGCCGTACCTTCGTGTTCGTGTCGAGCCAAAATTCCAGAAGCATCAACTGTGACGCTCTGCAGATCGAGATTCCTTACGTCCAGAAGAAGGACATCGAAAACTCGCCCGCGGAGTACCGCAACAATTACAAGAGCATTCCCGCGATGTATAAAAAGCCCCGTGTGGAATACCGCATTGAGGAGAGCCGCGGAGCCAATGCCGCGGACACGATCACCAATCAGTTCTTTGACGGTTACGAGCGTGTTTATTCTCCCGCGGAGGTTGCCGAGCGCATCATGATGCAGATGCTCGGCGGTGACACCGCGCCCGCCCCCAAGGAGTCCGTCAAGGCGGTTCCCGTGCAGAAGAAATTCTGCAAGAGCTGCGGACGTGAAAATGATACGGACGCAAGGTTCTGCGCGGAGTGCGGCGGCGAGGCGTTTGTTGCCAGCATCGCGGAGTTCATTCGCGAGAGCAAGAAGCAGCAGGAGGCAACGCGGAAGGAAGCTGACGCGAAGGTCGCGGCGGCACAAAAGGAAGCAGAGCGTCAGGAGGCTGCGGCGAGAAAGGCCGAGGAAGAGGCAAAGCGCGCGGCACAGAGCGCAAGCAGCTACACTCCGAAAAAGTCAAGCTCCTACAACATACATACCAGCGACAGAAGCGCGTGGGGAACGCTCTTCCTTTGCGCGATCTTCGGAATTTTCGGCGCACACCGTTTCTACACGGGTAAGAAGAAGAGCGGATTCTTGTATCTGTTCACCTTCGGTCTTTTGGGCGTCGGAATCCTTTGGGATCTGATCTGTCTGATCGGCTGTACCTATACGGACGAGGACGGAGATCACGTAGGCTTTGGACGGGATGCGGGCGCATCGGTTCTTGGCGCATTGATCATATCGATTGCCGGCATTGCCCTTGCGATCGGTATCATGGTTGCTTTTGTCACCGGCTTTGCGGAGGGCATGGCTGAGGACGGCTCTCAGGGCGGCAGTGACGCAAGCACACCCACGGGCACGGTTCAGGCAGACGGTCTTGCCTTTACGGCAGACGCGGGCGGCTGGGCGGTCGCTCCCAAGGAGAACGGCAAGGATGCACTTCCGAGTGAATTGATCATCCCCGCGGAAATCGATGGATCTCCCGTTGTGAGCATTCCCGATAAGGCGTTTGCGGGCTGCACGCAATTGACCTATGTGGAGATTCCCGATTCGGTCAAGACGATCGGTGAGGGTGCTTTCTCCGGATGTACGGCATTGAAGTCGATCACGCTGCCTTACGTGGGAAGAACTCCCACCAGCGAGGACTGGGAGGCTGCCTTCGGCTATATCTTCGGTAGGGAATCCTATACGGGCTCTACCATGGCGTCCTTCTTAACAAGCGACGATTACAACTCCGAGAAGTTCTATATTCCCACGGGACTAACCGATGTGACCGTGACCTCGGCACAGAACATTTCCCAGCGTGCGTTTTACAACTGTTCCATGCTGAAAACGATCATTTTCAACGAGGGGATCACTTCCTTCGGCAGAGCTACTTTCTTGGGCTGTACATCTCTTACCGCCATGAAGCTTCCCGATCAGCTGACTGTGATTCCGGTCGGCATGTTCAACGGATGCGTGGCTCTTGAGGAGGTGACCTACAATGCGGACAACCTCACCGCCATCGAATTGGCTGCCTTCACAAATTGCTCCGCTCTCCAAAGAATCAATTCGGATGTTGACGGGCATTTCGTGATCTCCGATAAGGTGGGCGCGATCGGCTCGGCTGCCTTCCAAGGCTGCACAAAGCTCAAGGAGCTGACCGTTCCGTTTGTGGGGGCTTCCCGAAACGCGACGGGCGTCGAGGGACAGTTCGGCTATTTCTTCGGTGAGGAAGCCTTTACGGGCGGTACGGCGGTATCGCAGGTTCAACCCGACAACTACAACAAGACGACGACTTACATTCCCTCATCGCTTCATACCGTGACGGTGACGGATGCGACGGTGCTTTGCGACCGCGCCTTCCAGAATTGCTCCATGCTGTCCGTGATCGATCTGTGTGACAGTATTGAGAGCATCGGTGTTGCCGCCTTCCAGAATTGCTCTGCGGTGGAATCGCTTTCCTTGCCCTCCATTGCCGAGATCAAGAGCTCTGCGTTCAGCGGATGTGATGCGCTTCTTTCCTTTGAGATCAGTGAAAGCGTGACCAAGATTGGTTCCTCCGCCTTTGCGGGATGCGTCAATCTTTCTCGGATCAACTCCGAAACGGAGGGGGAATTCGTCATTCCCGACACGGTCAAATCCATCGGTGCGGGCGCGTTCAACGAATGCGTCAAGCTGCGTGCGATCACCGTTCCCTTCATCGGAAAGGAGGCGAATGCGGTCAATCCCGAGGGCTGCTTCGGTTACATCTTCGGGGAGAACTCCTTTACAAGTGCCGTGACCACCAAGCAGCAGAAGCCCGACGATTACAACTGGTCGACCTTCTACGTGCCCGCATCTCTTAAGAAGGTGACGGTCACCAAGGCAACGCAGATTCCGCTCCGTGCCTTCCAGAACTTTGTCAACGTGGAGGAATTCGACCTGTGCGACACCATCACGACAGTGGAGCGCCAGGCGTTCATCGGATGCACCTCACTCGTGTCGGTTTCCTTGCCCTCGATCACAGCGATTAGCGCCGGCATGCTTCAGGGCTGTACCGCTCTTGAAACCTTTGAGATCGGTGAGAACGTGACCGAGATCGGGGCTTACGCCTTCTACGGATGCGCGAATCTTGCGCGCCTTTCCGAGAGTGCGGAGATGGGTGACTTTGTCGTTCCCGATAAGGTCAAGAGCATCGGCTCCTCCGCCTTCAACGGCTGCGTGAGAATGGTGAACCTCACGGTTCCGTTCGTCGGATACAGCGCGACCTCCGAGAATCCCGACGGGCTTTTCGGATACGTCTTCGGTTCGAACGAATATACGGGCAGCTATAAGCTTTCTCAGCACAAGAGTGACAACTACAACAACGTGTCCTCTTATATCCCCAATGCACTGAAGACGGTTACCGTCACGAGTGCTACGAAGATTGCCAAGAACGCCTTCCACAATTGCTCCGACAAGCTGACGCTCTACATCAACGAGAGCGCCCGGGCGAACGCGGATGCAACGGCATTCAAGAACTGTACCGCGACGGTCGTATGGCAGTGAGACGTTACGGCTTTTCCCCGATTATCTGATTCGATTTTAGAAAGGAATTTATCATCATGTCACTTTTTACAAAGAAAAAGAAGGGTCCCGTTGAATTGAAGCTGGAGGCAGATCAGTTCTGCCGCGTGCTGGAGGACAAGGCTGCGGAGGTCAAGAAGAGCTACTGTGTCATTGCCAACAGCGATAACTACAATCTTCTCTACCGCGACGGTCAGTTCATGGGAATGCCCAAGCCCTTCGGCGGCGCGATCTTCCCGTTCTCCCTCGATCCTACGGAGGAGGGAAGCAACGGACAGAAGAAGAAGTTCCACACGGCAAAGATCGTATGCCTTTCCAAGGACTTCAACCTCAAGGTCTTCTGGGGCACGGAAACTCCCTTTATGATGGAGGATTGCATTACGAAGAAGCCCTACTCGGTCGGTGCTCGCGGCGTCTTCTACGTTTCCATCGATCCCACCGATGCCGCACGCAAGGCAGACCAGTTCTACAGCAAGTGCCTGACGCAGAGAAACGCAGAGCTCTTCAACACCGAGGCGCTCCGTGACTTCCTCCGCGAGGCATTCGTGATGCAGATCGGCGCAAAGATCCAGCAGTACATGACCGAGGAGAATCGCTCGATCGCCAATCTCGTGGGACTTCAGCCCTCCGAGATCCTCAAGATCAGCGAGGATCTCTTCCCCAAGATGAAGGAGATCTTCGGAATGTACGGTCTTACCATCACCGACGTCAGTGCCAATTCCATTCTGCAGGGACTTGTCATCAATCCCATTGAATAATTTAACAGCAAGGAGAGGTATCTATCATGGGCTTGTTTAAGAAGAGATATTCCAAGAACGTTGCAAGAGACAACGAGTTTCTCAAGAAATATGCGGTCAGAGTCAACGGACTTCTGATCTTTACCGAAAACAACGCGACCGTCACAACGGAACTGAATGCACTCAAGGACGATTTTCAGTACACCGTAGCGACCTCCGATAAGGAGGCTCGCGATCTTGAAAAGAAGATCACCGAGGGCTTTGAGGCTCTGGCTACGGCGCTTGAGCAGCCGCAGTGGGAGGAAGCACAGGTCCTTCTGATGATCAAGTCGCTTCGCCGCTCCATCACCGAAATTTCCTCTCTTCGCTCTTAATCTGAGGAGGGGATCGGTATGACGACCAATACGATGTCCGTCAAGTGCGACCGCTGCGGCTCCTTCATGAAGCAGGTGGGGGCAGAGGGGCAAACGGTGCTTTACCATTGCTCCGCCTGCGGCGCGAACGCAACGGTTTCCGTTGCGGCGGACGGCAATACCGAACTGATCGCGGGGAAGACCGAGCTTCTTGTCCGTGTTTCGACGGGGATTGCCGCCTGGGAGACGACGCAATGGGATTATCTGAAGAGGGATCTTCTGGATTTCATGGCGCGTTACCCCGACGTCAAGTCGGATTTTCGCATGCAGATGGCTTTGCTTGCCACCATCACGCACGGCTTCCACTACGTGACGGAGGAAACCTACAAAGAATGTAAGACCGTTTACAAGCTGACCGACAAGCTTTACAAATGTATGGTGCGCGCGATGGGAGACGTGCCGGATCCCGGGGCGGTTGAAAGCTCGGAGGAGTACAAAAAGAACCGCGCGCTTTACAAAAAGTGCGTCAACGATTACCGCAATACGAAATTGGCTTGGAAGCTTGCCTTCTCGGTGGTCAAAAAACTCGTTCCGTTCAAATGAACAAAAAGAAGGTCGCACTTTGCGGTGCGACCTTTTTTTGTTCATTTTGATGACAAAAAATCCTCTTTTTGTGTTGACGAAATTGACTTTGTGTGATATAATACAGTATATATGCTTGCGCATACGCGTGAGAAAAATACTCGGCGTGCCATGTGGCACGCATGGAAAGGACACAGAAAATGAGCTCGAAAACATTGCTTTACATAGGCAAACGTATTCTTCTGGCGATTTTAACGGTGTGGATCGTAATTACGGTTACCTTCTTCGTGATGCATGCCGTACCGGGAGATCCTTTTACAAGTGAGAAGGCACTTCCCGAGGCGGCAAAGGCACGCTTGGAGGAAAAATTCGGTCTGGACAAGCCGCTCATCGAGCAGTACTTTAACTATCTTGCCGACGTCGTGCTGCGCCTTGACTTCGGTCCTTCTCTCAAGCAGGACGGAAGAATGGTGCAAAGCATCATCGGAAACGGACTTCAGACCTCCGCGCTCCTCGGTGTGATCGCGGCGGGAATCGCGGTCGTGGTCGGTGTGGTGCTGGGCTCTGTTGCCGCGTTGCGTCGCAACAAGCTGATTGACCGCATCATCATGGTGATGACGACGGCGTTCGTCTCCATTCCGTCCTTCATTATGGGTACGGTGCTTCTCTATCTCTTTGCGGTCAGCCTCAATCTTGTCCCTGCAAACGGTGCGTCTGCCGCGGGACTGATTCTGCCGACCATCACCCTCTCCCTCTCTCCCATGGCACATATCACGCGCTTGACGCGTTCCTCCATGCTGGACGTATTGGGACAGGATTACATCCGTACGGCAAAGGCAAAGGGTGTCTCCTCGGGGAAGGTGATCTTCGGACACGCGCTGAAGAACTCTCTCATTCCCGTCATTACCTACTTGGGCCCAATGCTTGCCTACATCGTCACGGGCTCCTTGGTGGTGGAGAAGATCTATGCCGTTCCCGGCATCGGAAGCGAGTTTGTCAACAGCATCACCAACCGTGACTATACCATGATTATGGGAACGACCATTGTGCTCGCGTCTCTGATCGTCATTATGAACCTTGTCGGTGACATCCTTTACAAGGTTGTCGATCCGAGAATCAATCTTGAGTAAGGAGGAACGGGAACGTGAAAAAGAATCCCTTTAGCATGCAGCTTGACGTTGACTCCTTTCTTCCTGCGACCGAGGCGGAAAAGGAATACATGGTGAAAATGCGTCCTCCGTCCACCTTCTTTAAGGACGGTGTGAAGCGTCTTCTGAAAAACAAGGTCGCCACGGTCAGCTTCTTCGTCATCGTTCTGATCGTTCTGATCGCAATCTTTTTGCCCATCTTCTGGCCCTATCAATACGACCAGCAGCTCGGCAACACCCTTTACGGAACAGATCCCTCCTACAACAATCTTGCTCCCTTTGAATACGGGGAGACGGAGATTGAGCGGATCGAAGCGGGTGAGGACGTCTTCCCCCACATCTTCGGAACGGACTCGCAGGGAAGAGACTATCTGATCCGTGTCGTTTACGGAACGAGAATTTCTCTCCTCGTTGGCTTCTTCGCAAGCATCATCGTGCTTTTCATCGGCTTGCTCGTCGGCTCTGTCGCGGGCTATTGCGGAGGAAAGGTGGACCTGTTCATCATGAGAATCGTCGACGTGATCTATTCGCTTCCCGATATGCTGATGATCATTCTTCTGGCATCGGTGATGAAGACGGTCTTAGGTCCCGTCATCGACGGAACGTTCCTCGCGTCCCTCGGAAGCAACATGATCAGCCTTTTCATCGTCTTTGCGCTCCTTTACTGGGTATCCATGGCGCGCCTGATCCGCGGTCAGATTCTTTCTCTGCGCGAGCAGGAATACGTGCTTTCCGCAAAGGCATCGGGGGCGAAGAGCTTCTGGATCATCCGTAAGCATCTGATCCCCAACTGCATCAGCGTGATCATCATCTCCACCGCACTGCAGATCCCCAGCGCGATCTTTACCGAGAGCTATCTCTCTTTCCTGGGGCTTGGCGTCAATGCGCCGATGCCGTCGCTCGGCTCTCTTGCATCCGACGCGCTCAACGGCATCACCACCTATCCCGAACGTCTGTTCATTCCCGCCATCGTCATTTCCTTGATCGTTCTTTCGCTCAATTTGTTCGGTGACGGTCTGCGCGACGCGTTCGATCCGAAATTGAACAATTAAAGGAGGGGAAGAACATGGCTTTATTGGAAGTAAACAATTTACGCACCTCCTTCTTTACCGACGCGGGTGAGGTCAAGGCGGTCAACGGCATCTCCTTTACCCTGGAGCGCGGCCGCGTGCTTGGCATCGTCGGTGAGTCCGGCTCGGGAAAATCCGTGACGGCATATTCCATCATGCAGATTTTAGCTCCCACCGCAAAAATTCATCCCGATTCCTCCATTCAGCTTGACGGCGTGGAGCTTGTGGGCGCGGGGGAGAAGGTCATGAAGACGGTCAGAGGAAACAAGGTCTCCATCATTTTCCAGGATCCGATGACCTCTCTCAATCCGACCTATACCATCGGTCACCAGCTCATGGAGGCAATCATGCTCCACACGCCGAGAAACAAAAAAGAGGCGTATGCAAGAGCGGTGGAAATGCTGCGGCTCGTCAACATCAACGAGCCCGAAAAGCGTATGAAGCAGTATCCCTTTGAGTTCTCGGGCGGTATGCGCCAGAGAATCGTCATCGCGATGGCGCTTGCGTGTGAGCCCGACGTGCTGATTGCCGACGAGCCCACCACGGCGCTGGACGTGACCATCCAGGCACAGATCCTCGAGCTGATGGGCAGCCTCCAGAAGGAGCTGGGCATGGCGATCATCATGATCACGCACGACCTCGGTGTCGTCGCGCAGATGTGTGACGAGGTCATCGTTATGTACGCCGGCTCGATCTGCGAGCAGGGAACGGCGGACGAGATCTTCTACAACCCCTGTCACGAGTACACCAAGGGCCTGCTCCGCTCCATCCCGACCGTTTCGGGCGAGGAGGAGAAGCTGCAGCCCATCACGGGCACGCCCATCGACCTACTCAATATGCCCAAGGGCTGTCCCTTCGCGCCCCGTTGCGACGCGGCGAT
>JAZSMX010000027.1:0-13622 GCA_045536125.1 Eubacteriales bacterium
CCTAAGACCGCTTGGCCTCCGACTTAGAAAAATCACACCGAAGACAAAAATGATCGTCCCCGTGCACATCGGCGGATATCCCGTAGACCTTGATCCGATCATGGAGCTGGCACGCAAGCACAACATTCTCGTTCTTGAGGATGCCGCACATGCGTTCGGCGCAATGTACAAGGGACGCAAAATCGGCACCATCGGAGATTTTGCCGCATTCAGCTTCCACGAGGTCAAGAACATCACCTCCTTCGGTGAGGGTGGTATTGCAACCACCAACATCCCGGGCTTTACTCCGGAAATGAAGCGCGCGCGTTTTCTGGGTCTTGACTTCTCCGCTCCCATCAAAAACTGGCTCTACAATATCACACCGATCCCCGGAAAGGAGAAGCCCTTCGTCGCGGCAAACTACTCTCCTACCGAAATTCAGGCACTTGGTTTGAAGCTTCAAATTTCAAGAAACGAAGAAATCATCGAAGCGCGTCGCCGTGCCGCAGAATATTTGAACAGCCGTCTTGCGGAAAATGATGCCATCATTCCTCAGGATCTCGGAAACGAAGAAATCAAACCCACCTTCCATCTCTATCTTTTGCAGATTGATCCCGAGAAGGCAGGCGGTGACGTACAAACTCTAAAAAAGAAGCTGGAGGAAAAGGGTGTAACCAATATTCCGCACTTCGGTCCGCTCTACCGCTTCAAGATTGTCAACGATATGGGATACGATGCCGATGAGATCGCAAAAACATGTCCTGTGTGCGAAGAGGTCTTCTACAAGAGATTTACGCACCTGCCCCTTTACGGCCTTTCCGATGACCAGCTTGCATATATGGCAGATGCAATTCTTGAATCCGTTGCCGAAATGCAAACGGGAAAGTAATCCAAAAATCATCTGAAAGTGAGGTTTACAGCATGGCAAAAAGAGAAGATCTTGTAATGAACGGTTCCGGTGTGGAAGAAATCGGCTTCCCCGGTTGGCCGCAGTTTGCGCCCGAGGTTCCGGAAGAGGTATCTAAAGTATTGCTCTCCGGGAAGGTCAACTACTGGACGGGTAAGGTCGGCATGGAATTTGAAGAAGCGTTTGCAAAGTGGGCAGGTGCCAAGGCTGCCGTTTCCTGCACAAACGGAACAGCAGCACTTCACATCGCACTCGCGGCGCTCGGTGTAGGCCCCGGCGACGAGGTCATCGTGCCCTCTTACACCTTCATCGCTTCCTCCTTTTCTGTGGTACAGGCAGGCGCGATTCCCGTATTCGGTGACGTAACCGAGGATCACACGCTTGATCCCGCATGTATTGAAGCACTGATCACGGAACGAACCAAGGCAATCGTTGTAGTGCACCTTTACGGAGTTGTCGCAGATATGGGCCCCATCCTTGAGATTGCAAAGAAGCACAACCTCTTCGTTGTAGAGGATTGCGCGCAATGCATCGGTGGAAAATACAAAGGAACCACGGTAGGACTTGTCGGTGACGTCGGTTGCTACTCCTTCTGCCAATCCAAGCACTTCACCACGGGAGGTGAAGGCGGTATGGTCATTACCGACAATGAGGATCTCGCTTGGGAATGCCGCTCCTTCCGTGACCACGGATATGATGTACGCACCCGTATGAATATGCTGGCACTGGAAGAAAAGCTTCCCTATATCCATCGCAGAGTCGGCTTCAATTACCGTATGACCGAAATGCAATCCATGATCGGTCTGTGCGAGCTTCGCCGCTTTGATTCCTGGAATCTTGCGCGCCGCTTCGAATATGCCGCCATGTATGACAAAGCGCTCTCGGGGCTGAAGGGAATCAAAGCGATCCCGCTCAACACCGAAGAACGCCGCAACTCTTACTGGTGGTATCCGATCCTTTTGGATCTTGATGTTGTCGACATCACGGCAAAAGAGTTCATCAAGGAGCTGATCGGCATGGGAATTCCTTGTAGCGGAATTCTTTGGCCCGAAAGCTATTTGGAGCAGGCTTACCAGGAGGGCGTCGGGTTTGGAACAGCTCAGTTCCCCTTCCAATCGAAGGAATATACCAATCCCGACTCCGTCGATTATTCCAAGGTCATCTGTCCTGTGGCAAAGAGCTTGCGTGACCAGACAGTCTCTCTCTTCCTCCATCCCTCGTGGGAAAAGTGCCATATCGAAAAAGTCATCGATGGAATCAAGACTGTGATTGCAAATCACAGCAAATAAGTACAGGAAATAAGTTCGGCGGCTGCCTCAAATCGTTGATTTGAGGCAGCCGCTGATTGTACGGTAGCATCTATTCAGCAAATCGCACCGTTTTTAATATGTAAACTTGATTTCGTTTCCTGTCCTGGAGGATTCGTAGATGCCCATCAGCATCATCTGGAGCTGCACCGCTTGCTCAATATTGGAGGACGGTGTTTTATCGTTTCTGATGCAATCGATGAAATGATCGATTTCGTTCTCAAAAATATCGCCCTCAAAGTCGCCCTCAATATCCTCTTCCAAGAGTTTTTCACCGTCGGCTCTGTAAAGCTTGAAGGGCTCTAAGGTAATTCCTGCCTTATCACCGGCAATCTGTGTGGACGAGTTGACAGGACCGTTAAAGGACCATGCCGTTTCAAAGATCAGCTGTGCACCGTTTTCGAAGCGGAACACCCCACTTGCAGAATCCTCGACGTCAAATTGGTAGTCGGGGACTTGCGCTCCCGCCCAAGCGTTGGAAGCGGAAACTTCTCCGCTCACAGCATCCACCTTTGGTTGTTCACGGTAATCACCGATCTTATATACGGCACTTGCCATAACGGAGGTCGGCTTGGGGCAGCCCATCATATACCATGCAAGGTCAATCCTGTGTACCCCGACATCAATGATCGGACCACCGCCCGCATATTTCGTGCAAGAGAACCAGCCACCCGGGATTCCTCTTTGGCGAACATAGGCGGTTTTTCCGTAGTAAACGTCACCGAGAACCCCTTGATCCACCAGTGCTCTTGCATGCACCGCAGCTTTTCCGTAGCGCAGCGGAACAGCAAGCATAAATTTCACACCGTTTTTCTCAATCGCTTCCTTGAGGGCAATGGCATCCTCAAGATTGTGGCAGATTGGCTTCTCACACATCACGTGACATCCGGCATTCGCCGCTGCAATCGACACCGCCGCATGTGCCGCGGGCCACGTACATACGTCTACGTAATCGGGCTTGCAATTTGCAAGCAGCTCTTCTACCGAAGAATATGCGTTGGGAATATTGAAATCTGCGGCAAATGCCTTTGCCTTTTCAAAATCAATATCTGCGCACGCGATCACCTCTACATCATCGCGCTTCAAATAGGCAGGCATATGCGCGCATCTGGAAATATTTCCCGTACCGACAACAGCAACCTTGATTTTTTTCATTTTTTACCTCCTTCCCCAAAAAACAGGGGTTCGCAAATAATGATACCAATTTTTCAGAAACTGTAACTCATCGAAAGAGCTCTTATTTCAAAGAGAGAATTTTATTCTTGATTATTTGGCTTTCCTCGGGAGAAAGAATTCCGGTGGTCATGTGATACGTAATTGTTTCATTCGGCTGAAGATATTTTTCCTGGCCGTGCTCCTTGCAATACAAATATCCCAGATGCTGTGCCGTTGCGGGAAGCACCATCCCCAGAGCATCCTCGTCCACCGTTCTTGCGATCCACCGAATTCCGAAAGGCAATTCTTCGGGTTTATGGGAGACGTAACAAGCATAGCCGTCGGGAAGAAGCTGCATCGTATGTGCATCTCCGTTTTCATCCGCATCGTATTTGCAGGTAAACACAATTTCGGGCGCGTAGCTCTGAGTTGCGGAATCAACGGTATCCATTACAGAAGCATCTCGGTCAAGCTTGTCAAGATACGCATTGGTTTTCTTGGCAAGCTCCTCGGGATATCCTTCGGGGACTTCATGATGAGCCGTAATGTTTTCGTGCTTTGCCGTATAGTAAAGCTTGGCGCCGTCAACGGGGCGGTAATTAATATGGCAAAGGTAGAAATACTCAAGAGGGAGATCCTTGCGGTTGGTCAGAGTAACCCGCATTTCAATCGTAGATGCATTTTCATAAAGTCTGCATTCGGGCGAAAATTCATAATTGTGTCCAAACGCCCTTTTGAAGGTATAGCAACCGCCAAGGGAAACGTACTTCCCTTTTTCATCCTCACCGATGACAAGATACGCTTCCTTGTATTTTGCAATGGGAAGCTCACCGTGCGGGAGGTGCGTATCCTCGCTTGTGGGATTCCCCATCGCGGTAAGACCGCAATGCATCAAAAATGCGCCGTAGCTTTCCCCATAGGTCTCATAGCACACCTCGGGCTCGTCGTAAATAGATTTCATCACCAAATTGTGTCCCAAAAACTCCATGTCCCAGATTTGCTGTCCGACAAAGGGCAACAGCGTTACGTAGCCTTTGGCATTGGAAAGCTTGACCGCTTCAATGCCGGTAGAATACTTGAAGAGCGTCGCCTTCAGCGACTCCCCGGAGAAAACGGTTCTTTCCTTTTCAATAAAAAAGTCCTCGTATAAATTGATTTTATTCATAACATCCTCACTGATATAAAAATTTATTTTCGCCAAATCAATCACACCGAGATGGCAAGAAAGATATGATTCCGTTCGTTTTTTACAAATTAATTATAGCATATCTCGGTTTGAAAAGCAATAGATTTCAAAAAATTTCATCCGCGCGTTTCCCATAAAATCAAAAAACTCGGCGAACGGTGTACAGCCGTTTCATTGCTCGGTGTCGATGGACAAAGCGGGAATATCTCCACGAAATGGAATGCCAAAACAGATTCCCGAGATCATTTCCATTTTCCCATAGACTCCATGCGCTCCTGTTCTTTTCTTTCCGCTTCCTCCCGAATGCGTTGTCGCTTGATTTCTTTGATGCGCTGAATCAAAACAACGATGATGATCGCAATCTGCCTCACAACGGTCCATCCGAGCGCTTGTGAGAGTGCGGAAAAAAATTCGGTTGCAAAAAAGGCAAGTGTCACATACGTGGGTGTCGTGATACAATAAACAAATGCGGAAAGCTCAAATTCTTTTTTATATTCCTCTTTTTCGGTATACGCTTCATTTTCGGAAAACATCAAAGTCAGCGCTCTGTAAAACCAATACCTCCCGGCCAAAAACAGGTTATCGCGATCCCTGAAAATAAACGCGACAGCGATATAAACAACAGAACCGACAGCAAAGGCAACAGAAACGATGGAATACTTGGTAAGTGCTGCATCACCGCTCATCATCGGCAAAGCATTGAGAATCAACGCAGCAACGGATAAAATAACGTAGATCAAATTTCTGTTTTTCATCATCATCCCCCCTTCTGCTACGGTAATTTTAACACAACCGATATCGAAAGTCAATGAAAAGTACAAAATTCAAAGTCCGCGAGAGGAAGGAGACAAAAAGGGGCTGTCTCAAATGCTTTTTGATCGCATTTGAACAGCCCCTTTTCCTTTAATTGTTACAACTTACAACAATCATTGAGAGGTTTCATCCTCAAAGTAATCCATGGGATTTTTATATTCACCCCAAACCCGAAGTTCGATATGGACATGCTCGGGATCTTTAGCTTCCATCCGATAGCTGCAACCTACGCTGCCGAGCGTTTCCCCTCTTTCCACCTCACTGCCTGCTTTGATGGATTCGGGAATATTTTCAAGGCTTTCATAGATCAGCTCTACCTCCCCGGATCGATCGGTCAACACAACCCTTCCGTCATTTGCGGGGGTGGCATACTGTTGGAAACCGTCCGCATTTCTGCTACGTGATACCACATTCCATAATTCCGTGAATGCAACAAAGAACCCAAAATCTACGTCTTGGGCTCCTTGTCTGTAGCCCGGGGCAGTGGCCGAGGTGCATTTTGTGCCGGGGTTCGGTTCAGATGGCTTCTCCTTGAAATATTTCCATCAATATTTCAACAAAGCGCCGTACATAGGTCGGTTGTGCGTCAAAATGATGAGAAAACAGATATGTATCGCGGTATATTTCGCCAACGTCGCGTAAGGTTACACGATCCGAAAATTGTCCGCGCCACGAAAATTCGGGGACAAGAGATACGCCCATTCCCAATTCCACGTATTTTCGAACATAAGTGGGATCGTCGCTCTGCACCGTAAATTTCGGCAGGAAGCCTGCATTCTTGCATGCCTCCTCAGTCACCTCACGCAAGCTGCTTCCCGTATGCATCGAAATGAAGCCTTCGCCTGCAAAATCCGAAAGCGTCAGCGTCTTTCGTTGCGCCAGAGGATGCGAGCATTCCATCGCAAGATACAGCTTTTCTCTGCGTAATAGATGCTTCTCCATACCTACACAACGCGCCACATCATGCGTGATCACAAGGTCATACGCCATCGGATCGTATAGCGCGCTGTGGTTGAGAAAAAAATTCACTTGCGGATAAATCTCCCGAAACCGTTCGATCGCCAACGTCACTACGCGGCGGTTCGCCCCTATGAACATTCCGATCTCACCGCACATACCGTCTCGCCTTTCCTCAATGCGACCGCGTGCGCGATCAATCGTGGACAGTGCCGCCTTGACCTCCTCGTAAAACATACGCCCATCGGGATTGAGGCGGATGCGATTGGCATCTCTATAAAACAGTGCCGTTCCCAATTCGCTTTCCAATCGGTGCACCGATTGCGAAATCGCGGACGGCGGCACGCAAAATTTTTTTGCCGTCCTTGAAAAATTCTCGCTCTGAGCTGCGTCACAAAAATATGTCAACTGCAAAAGTTCCATCGAAAATCCCCTGCTTTCATTTTTTCTTATTATACCATAACATTCATGTGAAAACAAGTATATTATATTTCATTGTTTACAGAATGCTTTTTTGGTGTTATAATAACATTTGTAAAATGCGATTCGGTACAGCAGCATTTATGCCACAGTAAAACAACAGGAGGAATTGATTATGAAATGGGAATTTTTAAGAGAAGAAGAATTTGAGGGGGCAATCGAGCGTTCGGGCGGTCTTTGCGTCATGACACTGGGCTGTCTTGAAAAGCATGGACAACACTTGCCTGTCGGAACCGACTCCATCAAGGGCGATCGCATCGTCGAGCTTGCTGCGGAAAAGGCAGACGTTATGATGTTCCCGACTACGATGTGGCTGGGTGACGTTTCCTCGGCACATATTTTTGAGAATCCCTCCAAAACAAAAAAGCATGGCTTTATCGGGATGAACCCACAAACCATGCTCGTTGTTCTTGAGGAGCTTTGCGATGAGATCGCCAGAAACGGATTTACCAAGATCCTGATCTGCTCCTCTCACGGTGGAAATAATTCCTTGCTCGGACTTTTCACGCGTTCTCAGCTTTATAAGAAAAAGGACTATATTGTGATGAGCTGTAAGGCTTATGATTTCAGCACCCAGCTCGAGCCGAAAAATGTTTTGGAGGCTGCAAGAAAAGATCCCGAATATTTCTCCATGCTAACCAAAGAGGACATGGAAACGCTGGAAAGATATGCGGAAACCGGAACCGGTGGAGGTCATGCAGATTTCAAAGAGACCGCGCTGGTGTACGGCACACATCCCCATCTGGTTGCTCCCGACCGCTTTGAAGCGGAGAGCGGCAAGAATATCAATCGCTTGGTCTTCCCGCCGGAATACGGCATTTCCACCTATGCGACCTGGATCGCAAATTTCCCCAACGTATTTGCGGGATACGCTCCCATCGGTTGCACTCCCACCATCGGCGAGGCTTACTTAAAGCTTTCCGTGGACCGTTTGGCAGAGATCTTCACCTATCTGAAAAATAATAACGATTGCGTGGATGTGATCCGAGAAATCAAGGAGACACAGTAATTTCAAACTTAAGCAAGAAAGGTTTGTTTAACATATGAGTGAAATTCTCGAAATCATTATGATCGTCAGCTTCGGCATTTCTTGGCCGGTCAACGTCGTTAAGTCCTACAAGAGTAGAACCACTAAGGGCAAGAGCCTCATGTTTCTTTGTCTGATCTTCTTCGGCTATATTGCAGGAATTGCCTCCAAGCTCGTCAACGAAGCATACATGGCATCGTTTGCGTCAAAGTGGTACGTGTTGATTTTCTACGTTCTCAACTTCTTGATGGTCGGTGCCGACATCTGCATGTACATCCGCAACTACCGTCTGGATCAAAAAAGGAAAGCAGAGAAAGCATCTGCATAAAACACACGAAAGCCGCTGGCTTTCTCCGCCGCGAACTTGCTTCGCAAGATTCGCCCCTGTTCCGCCCCATGGGCGGAGCAGGGTGGAGCGGATGTTCGAGGACAGTAGGGATAAGGAGAGAACAAGAAAAGGGGCTGTCTCAAGTGTGATAAAAAGCATTTGAGACAGCACCAGATGAAAGAATCTATTCAATTTGTAAATTCAATTTGTAAATTTCTGCTTGTTAATAAAAAATTGGGGCTGAGTAGTCTACTCAACCCCAATTTTTTATTCGAGCGCCTCCAAAATCTCGTATCTTATCTTGTTGATCAGTGCGGCATCGGCGGTGTAATCGTCAAACGTACGGCACGCGCGGTCGATAAGGGAGAGCGCGTATGTGTGATCTTTTTCTCCCAAAAGGGAGAAGAGCTCAAAGTCAATAGCCCCCAAGCGTTGTAAATGCCCTCTAACACCGTACCAAGGCGCATCCTTGGCGGGGTAGACAACAAAGGAGTTGCCCGCAGGATACCTTTCGTCATTCTTGCCGGTGTCATAGCAGGTTTCCTTTTCAAATTCGGGATTGTGCAAATGGTAGCCCCAATGCAAAAAGCCGGGGGTGCCGTACTTGTAGCACATCCACATAGGGAGGAGAGAGGCGGAAAGGGGGAGGTCAATGATACGGTTCATAGTTTTTCCCGCGGGGAAGCCGCAGGTGTAGAGCCACATTTCCTCACCGAGGGAAATATACTTTTCGTATTCCTCCCTGTATTTTTCAAAGGTGGCCTGCTTAACGACCCACACGTCAAGCGCGCCCCCGATATCGGTGCATTCAACGGGGTCGTGAATGCGGACACCGGGCATGGATTTGCGGCAGATTGCAGCCATGCTTCGGTAAGCTTCGGCATTTTGGAACTGCGGCTCGTCTTCCATGCACTGGTAGTATTTTTCTGCCCAATTATTTTTTTGTACGCATTCCCACGCGCGCTTGAAATACAGGGAAAGCTGACGGTAACCCTCAAAGGAGGTCACGTCAATATCGCGATCCCAAAGCAGTGTTACCAGAGGCTTGTTCCATACAACGAAACGTGCAGAAAAACCACCCATGATTGCACGGAAGCCCATAGAGAGGGCAAGGTTGCCAACGTATTCCGCGTGAGAAAAGTCGAAATCGACCACACGCCCGTCATTGTCGCGGATCGGCTCGCCCGAGGGGAGCATGAGATAGTCGTTGCGCATATCCAGCTGATTTTGCAGATAGTTGCGCAAAATGACGTTATATTCCTCGCTGAAGGGAACAACGCTGTGGTGGCTTGCCAATTTGTTATAGTAGATCCAATTGACCATGTGGAAGCTTGCATCCGCAAGCGTGGGCACGGTTGCGTGATAGATTTTGATGTGAACGGGTACGGTGAAGGCTTCCTCTCCTACGGTCAAGGTCAAAGCTTCATTATACTCGCCTGGAATCGCGTCGGCAGGAACGTCCACGCGTACAAAAAAGGCTACGCGTCCCGCGCGCAACATGCCGCTGTCCAAGGGACGTGTGATCTCATAGACGTCAAAGGGGGCTTTTCTCGTTACAAAGTGTTTTACGCTCTCATAATCGGTGGTGGTATGTGTTTTTGGACCGCTGTTTTCCCCCACGTGCGCGGGGAGAAGCTGATAAACGGTTGCTTGGCACTCGGTGGCAGAAAAGGAAACGCCAATGAGTGTGCCGGCGGCAACGGTCAAGTCGGTAAGTATCTGAAAGCAAGCATCAGCATTGCGTGCGCAAAATAAATTTGCGGTTGCGGCACCCTCTGCCGCGGTATCGGGATAAAGCCATTCGCTGTCAAAGAAAACTCCGTATTTCATGTGTTGTAATCCTTTCGCCGTTTGTTTGAATGTAAGGGGAGGTGCATTTTTTCCTCCATTGGTATTTTAGCATAATAATTGACAATTTCAATCATTTGTAATATAATGGTGACAACAAAATGCGGAGAACCGCAAAAATGAAAGGAAGAAAAGAAATGAAGAATATTTTAACCGCTCCCTTTATTGTGGAGATGTGCGAAACCACCGCAAATATGTACAGACATTACTTCGCCACCGCCGCATGACGCCCCCCTGCTGTGCAGCAGGGGGAGATGAAAGAATCTATTCAATTTGTAAATTCAATTTGTAAATTCTTTTTGTTTTTTCAGCTGTCTACTTGACATGGGAGCACATTACCTTATGGGCGGGACACCCTTGCTGTTTTTTGATCATATCACTTTTTAAAAATTCATCAGTACGATCGCAACGCCGCCAATGATGCACGCAATACACTGCTGCCTCGAAAGCTTTTCACGGAATATGACAGTCCCCGCCAACGACGAAAGCAAGATCGCACATCCCGAATGGGCGGGATAATGAAAGCTGCCGTCCACCGTTTTTCCGGCATAGGTGTTCAGCGCCAGAAAAGCACCGAGGGAAACACCCGCCGCAATCGCAAAAACGAAAAGCCGACCGTGAAGCCGCATCTTTTTTTGCGGCTTTGTGATGACAACCGCTCCGCCGTATGAGACGGCACACATAAGCGCACTCAGTAAATATCCCGCACTTACGAAGGAAAAAATGCTTCCCCCCTCTCCCGAAAGCGCAAAAAGTTTTTGCACGGTCAAACCGCAGCCGTTTGCCAGCATGCAAAAAAGAACCAACCAACGGTATCCCTTTTGGGAAATGCCCCCTTTTTTCAAAGTAAAGACCAGGGCAACCATAATCAAGCATATACCGACAATCCTGAATACCGAGGGCGTATCCCCAAACAGCGCAACCGAAAACGCAACGGGGACAAGCATGCCGAAATTGGCAAACATCACCGCTACCGAAACGTTTCCGCGCGAAAGAGCAACGCTATACACAATTTGGAATAAAACGTTGCAAAAAGCATACACAGCGGCATACGCCCAAATTTTTAAGGATGCCGAAAAAAGATACGGAAGAAACAACAGCGAGGCAGCAAAAAAGATCAGCGTATTAAAAAATATATTGTCGGCAACCGAGCGGCTTTCTTTTTTTGCCAATTGACTTTGAAAGGTCACCTTCGCCGTTGACAGCGATGAGGTTAAAAGAACCAATAAGTATTTCATAAGATCAAAGCGTTAAAGCTCCGAAAGCTCTTTTAACAGCTCCAGCTTGTACTCGCGTGAGATCGTATGCGGTGTAAAGGGGGCAATGGTGATTTTTTTTGGAGAATCGGTGTGCGCGTAGGGAGAATATACAAACGGCGGCAAACAAGCGGGATCGGTCAACCCAAGGAAAAAGTCGACCGGGACCTTCAAAAAAGACACAATATTGTTAATATCAAAATAACTGACCGTTTTCAAAGCGCGGTCTGTATGCGAGGGATAAAGCGTAAGGTACGACTTTACCGAGGCGAAAACGCCTGACCCATTCTCTACGCGCTGTTGCAAGCAAGAATAACTCGGTACTGTCGGATAAGCCTTTTTCACCTTACCCGAAAAAGCCGCGGCAACAATGGAAAGCGCGCCTCCTTGGGATTGACCGTGCGCAACGATCCGCTCTGCATCCACCTCGGGTAAGGTAGCAATTACGTCAATTGCGCGAACTGCATCCAAATACAAATTTCTCATATAAAAATTGTGCTCATCAAGAAGCCCGTGCGACATAATACCGCCGTGATAATCGTCCATATATTCATAGGAGGCTTGATCGGAGGTTTTGCCGCCTTGCGTGCGACAATCCATACTAAAGGTGCAAACGCCCGTTGCCACAAATTCGGGTTGGATCCCAAACATTCCTCCGCCGCCGTGATAAAGGGCTACACACGGCAGCTTTTCACCGCGATAAGTATTCGGCACGCAAAAATAAGCAGTCACCTCTGTACCGTCATGCGCATTAAAAACAATTTCATAGCTTGAAAAGGTTTTGTACGGAAGCGCCAATTCACGTCTCTTGACCGACAGGGGAACCTCTCGCAAAGCGCGGATCTCCCCCTCCCAAAACGCTTCAAAATCAGCCTCCTTCGTTTGAGGAATGATTTGAGTTTTTAAAAGCTCCTCTTTTTGCTCAATGTAATTCATTTGTGCCCTCCCTATTGTTTTTTCTTTATTATAACACGTGCAGCTTCATTTTTTATGGCATTTATTGCTTTTATTATTGCAATTATTCCGATTTTATGTTATAATTTCAAAAAATGCAACGGGAGCTTTTATGGAAGAAAAACGGTTTATTATAAATTATTACAAAAATGCCGATTCGGGCATCCATATACAAAAAATAAAAAACTCGGTCGATGCGCAAAAACCGCACTCGCACGAGTATTTTCAAATTTATTACGTTCTTCAAGGCTCGCTTTTGCATATCACCGAGAAAAGTCAATACCGCTTGGCAAAGGGCGATGCCTTCATCATTCCCCCCAAAAAAACGCACAGCATACACACCGAAAGCGATTCCCTTTTTTACACCTTTTCCTTTACCGAGGAAAGCTTGGATTCCAACCGTCATTCCTTTCCGTTGGCGGCACAATTTTTAAAGGATCTTGGCGAGGGAAAAAGCCTGCCCGACAAAATATCTGTCCCCAACGAAGCGCTTTTGTTTGTGGAATCCTTAATAGACAAAATGCACTGCGAATTTCAAGAAAAGCAAATCGGTTATATTGAGGTCATACGTGCAAGCGCCGTAATATTGCTCACGCACCTGGCAAGATACCATTTTGAAAGCGCTCCCCTATCCATCCCCCAAGCAAACAACCGCGCCCGCATTCTTTCTTGCATAAAATTCATCGATGCCAACTTCACAGAATCGATCACCTTAAACGATATGGCAAAGTGGTCTGCTATGTCAAAATCCGAATTTTGCAGACATTTTTTAGATTTGAGCGGCACCACGTTTCAAAAGTATTTGCACACAGCCCGTATCAAACACGCCGTTGCGCTCATTCAAAAGAATTACAGCATCTCCTCTCTTTATGCGCTTTGCGGATATAATGACTTTTCCACGTTTTACCGCAATTTCAAAAGGATCATGGGATGCTCGCCCTGCCAATATCGCAAAATATCCGAAAACATATAAATGAACGGGCTGTCACATTCGGGGCTGTCTCATTAAGAAAGCCTGAAAAAGAAAAAAACGGATGTTCTTTACCGAAAGGTATTGAGCATCCGTTTGCTTTGTTGTATAATTTAATAACAGATACTCCAAAGAGTATCTGTTATTTTTGGCTCCCCCTGCTGGACTCGAACCTAGCGAGAGGCTACGGTCGCAAGCTCCCTCCGCCGCGAACTTGCTTCGCAAGATTCGCCCCTGTTCCGCCCTATGGGCGGAGCAGGGTGGAGCGGTCGAGTCCGGCAGGGGAAAAGAGAGTTGTGCTTGGAGCTTAATTAGACAACTTTATTTTAGTGAAGTTTTGGCTACGCCAAAGTGATGTTATGCTTCGCATAGTGATGTTGCTCCCTATGGTCGCAGTGATGTGATGTGTTCCGTATCACGCGCCAAAGGCACACTTCACTTCCGAAGGAAACATC
>JAZSMX010000003.1:0-11548 GCA_045536125.1 Eubacteriales bacterium
CATTCCGTGTGCCGCAAGAGTGGATGCGGGATCGTCGGTCGTTGCAACGTACTCGACGTTGAAGCGACGGAGAATCGAAGTCGGAGGCCAAGCGGTCTTAGGAAGACAACACTTGAAACCAACTCCTTGGCCCACAGAACGACATGGCTACGATCCGACTTCATTCCGTGTGCCGCAAGAGTGGATGCGGGATCGTCGGTCGTTGCAACGTACTCGACGTTGAAGCGACGGAGAATCGCAGAAGCATCCAGTGTTTTCAACACTTCGTTTGCAACGTTCCAGATCTTTTCCGCGTTTTCTGCGCAAAGAGGATCCGTGATGCCAAAGAGAAGCTTCAATTCAAGCTGTGTCCAATAGTAAAGCGGACCGCCGCAAAGGAGCGGAAAAATCTCCGCATACTTGAGATACTTTTCATAGAAGCTTGCGTCTCCCGTAATATACTTTTCATCAACACCGCAAAGGCGCATAGCTCTCCACTTATAATGGTCTGCGGCAAGCCAGAGCTCACCCAGATTTTCAAAGCGGTGATTGTTTCGCAGCTCGTTTTCATTGAGGTGACAGTGATAGTCAATGATCGGGAGATCCTTTACCTCCTTATACAGAAGCTCCGCTGAGGGAGTGTTCAGCAAAAGAAGATCACCGAAAAAATCTTTCATTGAAATTAGTTCCTTTCATTTGGGATCATATCAAGCCATTGTCTTGATACGGTTGCCGTGAGAGTTGTACATAGAAAGAATCAACTGAATGACTTTTGCCCCCTCACTGCCAGGAATACGGAAGGGCTTCCCTTCTCTGATACAATTGTAATAGTCAGCAATCAGCACGGCATGTCCCGTTCCCCATACCGCCTTTCCCACCATATTGGGGTTTTGTGCGGCGGTTGAGTCAGACACCGAAACAAGCTGATCGTCCACAGTAATGATGTTGTTGGTAGCAAAAACCTTTTTGTTATCCTTGGTCACAAACTGAAGCTGCACGGGAAGATCTGCAGTCGCATTGTTGGTCGCGTAGAAATGATAACGCACACCGTCAGCAAGTTCAAAATGAGCCACCGCAGTATCCTCTACCTCAATGTAGCCCTTGTGGTAGTCATTGGAAATGTGGGAGGTCAGATGCGTGGGCATACCGCAGATCATCTGCAAGAGATCCAGGGTATGAAGAGCCTGATTGATCATAACACCGCCGCCCTCTTCAAGGATGGTTCCTCTCCATGCACCCGAACGGTAGTATGCTTCGTTTCTCTCCCAGCTGACAAGCCCTATCGCACTCTTGATTCCATGCTCACGGATGAAATCATCGATCCAGATCATATTCTTTTCATAACGGTTCTGATGACAAACACCGAGCCGAGCAGAGCTTGCCTTTTCTGCCTCAAGGACCGCGTGAAGCTGATCCATGTTGATGGAAAGCGGCTTTTCGCAGAGAACGTTGATGTTTCTCCGCAATGCCTCCACACACATAGGAGCATGGAGGTAATGTGGCGTACAGATGTGCACGGAATCGGGACGTTCCTTTTCCAGCATTTCAACATAATCCGTGTAAATCGGAATTTCACCAAGATTGTACTTGGACGCGCTGTCCTGTGCCTGCTCGGGAACGATGTCGCAAAGTGCGCAGATCACATTTCCGGCACTGAGAATTCCGTTGATATGATTGCCGGAGATCGCTCCGCAACCGATGACTGCAACACGAAAAATTTTCATTGTATTGACCTTTCTTTGTTTGGGTATCCCTTTGTTACGATCACTTAGAGCCGTACGTACCTTCGGTATTCAGAACCGCATCCCCGGTGCTCTCCTTCGTTCTGCCCGTTGCGATTCTCTTGTTCAGTTCTTCAAGATAGAGGTCGTCATCGATGGGAAGCGCAACCTCCTTGCCAAGCCAGGTGGAAAGCATCATGGAGTCCATCAGCTGAACACCGTTGATTCCCTCGACACCCTTTACGAACTGAGGCTCAAGTCCGAGAATTGCATTTGCAAAGTTGTTCATAATACCTACGTGCTGGTCGTTCTTGCCGTCGGTCTCAACCTCAATCCCGTACTGGCATGCGGGTGCCGCAAAGCCCTTCGCGTTCATGCAGTGCTCGCGCTCATCAACCTCAAGCTTGTCAAAGATCAGCTTGCCGTTCTCGCAAACCAAACGTCCGCGAGTACCGGTGATCTCAAAGCGGTTGGTTCCGGGAGCATCGGCAGTGGTGGTTACAAACACACCGGTTGCCCCATTGGGGAATTCCATGTAAGCGGTTACGTCATCCTCAACCTCAATGTCGTGCCATTTCCCAAAGTGGCAGAATGCACGCATCTTCACGGGCATCATGCCGACAGTCCATTGAAGAAGGTCAAGCTGATGGGGGCACTGATTGAAGAGAACTCCGCCGCCCTCGCCTTTCCAGGTTGCTCTCCAGTCACCGGAATCGTAGTAGTCCTGTGTACGGTACCAGTTGGTGATGATCCAGTTGACACGCTTGATCTCGCCCACCTCTCCATTTTGAACCATCTCACGCATTTTGCGGTAGAGGCAGTTGGTTCTCTGGTTGAACATCATACCGAAAAGCTTATCGGACTTCTCGGCAACCGCGTTCATCTCCTTGACCTGCTTGGTATAAACGCCTGCAGGCTTCTCGCTGATAACGTTCACGCCCGCATTGAGCGCATCGATGACCATCGGTGGATGGAAATAGTGAGGAACCGCAACGATGACAACGTCAACAAGTCCGCTTGCAAGCATTTCCTTGTAATCCGTAAAGGTTGCAACGTTTTCAGCCCCCTCAAGTGCCTTGATGGCATCGATCTTTGTCTGCTTCAGATCACAAATGGCTGCAAGAACACCGTTCTCCACCTTACCCGCAAGCAGATTTTTAGAGTGACCGGAGCCCATGTTGCCGACACCGATGATACCAAATCTTACCTTTTCCATTTTTTTACCTCGTTTTTTAATGGTTTTATTTTCTTGTTTACAATTCGGTATTGATCAACCTCTGCCGTCCGTAATCGGATGTCCGATCTCGGAAAGAATTCCCTTCAGTGCATTCACCGCATAGTCGAACGCCTCGTCGGAGGTTTCGAAGATGAACTTGTGCTTCAGTTCCTTACCGTCAAACTTCTTGTAGGATTCGGAGGTAAAGAGATGAGGCTCAACAGTCAGAACGATCTCACCGTCAAACAGCTTGTCGATCTTCTGAAGCGCTTCCTTAACATGTCCCTCCCCCGCACCGGCAGGAACGATCACACTACCCTCGTAAAGGCAATCCTTCACGTGCATATATTCAAGGCTCGGGAGCGTTACTTCAAGTCCCTTGACAGCATCGTGCTGGGAATGAACGAAGTTTGCGGGGTCGAAGATACCGCGAAGATCGGGGAGTGTTTTCAGAAGATCCTCGACGCCCTCGGGGCACTCACCGTAGATCTTGCCCTCGTTCTCGTGGCAGAGAAGGATTCCTGCCTCCTTCGCCTCGTCCAACATGATCCGCAGTCTTCTCATAACCTCGTCGCGGTGCTCAGCCAACTGATCCTGAGGAACGTAGAAGCTGAACATACGCATACGCTTGGTGCCAAGAATCTTACAAACCTCAAGCGCACGGCGAAAATCAGCCAGATGAGGCTCAAAATCATCGGTGATCTGATACTTACCGATGGGAGAGCCGAAGGAAGGAACGGAAATGCCGGCCTCGTCCAACTGACGGCGGATCTCGTAAAGCTCCTCGTCCGTCTTCTTGAGCACTGCACCACCGTTGATGTTACGGGGCTCGATGCAATGAAGACCGTTTCTCTTCAGTGCCGCAATCTGTCCGTCCAGTCTTTCGCTCGCTTCGTCCGCAAATGCGGAGATCAAAAATTTTGCCATGATATGATCCTCTTTTCTTTTTTTCTTTGATAATCAAATTTTAATTTGCAATCTTGATATGCAGAAGCTCCGGGGTTACTTCAAAAGCGGAAGCAGATACTCAGCACTCTTTGCCATCTGACCGATGGAATCTCCCGTTGCGGGAGCGGTATCCTGCTCCACCAATGCGTTTTCAACGCCCATCTCAAGACAAGCCTCAATGATTTCTTCAAAGGGAACCAGACCGCCGCCGCAAGGAACCAAAGAATTCCATTCGTCGGGATTTGTGTAATCCTTGAAGTGAACGTTCATAATGCGATCTTTTCCGATCTTACGGATATACTCCGCAGCAGAGCATTTTGCAAACTGTGCCCAAGCAACGTCAATCAAGAAGAACCAATCCTTACAACGCTCAAGCATGATATCATACGCGCATCCCTTGGCGTCGCTGAAAGGTTCGAATTCAAACCAGTGATTGTGATACGAGAAATGCATTCCGGCAGCATTGATTTTTTTGACCGGTTCTTCCATCTCCGCAAGGAATTTTTCAAGACCTTCTTTCGTGCCTCTGTATTCGCCCGGCATACCGCCAAGACCGATCACAGTACAGCCGTATGTCTTATGCTCCTCGATGAGTGCATCCGTGTCCCCGATGATACGGTCGTACGGCATGTGGGTACAAACGATGGGCATTCCCGTTTCCTTTGAGATCTCAGCCCAAACCTCAGCACCCATATCGGGAACACCCGAAAACTGAGCGTTCACGTATCCTTGCTTTTTAAGAGCAATCAAGGTAGCACGCAAATCCTCCGGAGTTTTTACGCGATCCGCTACCGAATATAACTGTGCACCTAATTTCATATTGAATCTTCCTTTCTTTTCGGGAAACCATTCACCGGCGTTCCCGTTTATGCCTTAATCATGGGAAGCAGATGCTTCGCGCTCTTTTCCATTTCTCCAAACGGATCATCCTTCGAAACCGCGTTATCCTGTTCCACCAAAGCGTTGGTAACGCCAACCTTCTCGCAAGCTGCAACGATTGCAGCAAAATCAGAGAAGCCTTCTCCACATGCACAAATGCCACTGACGTCCACACAATTGAATTCCTTGAAATGAACGTTCCGCAATCTTTCCCCGCCGATCCGCTCAATGTACTCTACTGCGGAGCGACCCGCATATTGAACCCATCCTGTATCCAGAATCAGATGCCATGTGGGACAACGCTCAATCAACGTATCGTAAATGCATCCTTCCGCATCGGAAAAGCGATCGAATTCAAACGCATGATTGTGATATGCAAAATGCATCCCTGCCGCCTCAATCTTCCTCACGGGCTCTTCCATCACCGCAATGAAGTTCTCCAGTGCCTCAAGAGACCCACGATATTCACCGGGCATTCCTCCAAGACCGATCACCGAGCAACCGAAGATCTTGTGCTCTTCGATCAAACGGTCGGTATCGTTTACGATGCGGTCAAAGGAACAGTGCGTACACACGATCTCCATTCCGGTTTCACGGGAAATTTCCGCCCAAACCTCGGGCTCCATGTAAGCAACACCGGAAAACTGTACGTTCTGATATCCCATTGCCTTGCACTTAAGGATCGTCTGACGAAGATCGTCAGGGGTTTGTGTGAAAGTACGCAAGGAATAAAGCTGGGCACCAAGTTTCATAACGTTTCATAGTCCTTTCTTGAAAAAAAGTTTCCAAACTCATTTCGGGTCCATATCCGTCCCTCATTATAAATCAATCGCACCGAAAATGCAATATAAAATCGTTCATTCGGAAATGCAAATCGTTCAAACGGAGACTCATTTACCGAAACACAGAGATACATATTAATTATAACAATTTCATCCAAAAAAGTCCATCACTTTTTTATTAAAATACATTGCAAATATTGCTCTTTTGGTGTATAATGACAAAAAAGGAGGCAGACATGGAGAATTATTACGTTTTGCGTCACTATCAAGGATTGTGTTATTCCCGCAGCACCAGTGCCATTTCGGAAGATACCCCTTTTGAGCACCGTCACTGCCACGATGCCTATGAATTGGTCTACGTTTTACGGGGGGAAGGAAAATACATCGTAGAGGGAGTGGAATACGCAGTCCACCCCCATGCACTTTTTTTCATGCGGCCGTATGAATATCACTGTGCGATTCCCTCTGTCGGCTGCGCCTATGAGCGTATTGTTCTGCGCTTTGAGGAGAACCTCTTACCCTCCACCGTCAGACGCCTTTCTCTTTTGCACGAAAAGCGAGGCAACTATTTTTCGGCAATCTCTCCCACCGCCCCCCTTCACGCAGCCTTTGAAACGCTCGGTGGGACAACGGCGCTCATCAAGGACGGACAGGAAGAGGATGCAGAAGCATTACTTCATGCCACCCTTGCACAGATCATGCTTCTTTTGAGTGTGAAAAAGCCGGAGGAACCAAGTGTCCCCGCCTCCCCCACCGTCCTTCGGATCATCGACTATCTCAACACACATCTGCAAGAAGAGCTTTCCTTAGACGCGCTTGCCAAGGAATTTTTCATCAGCAAATACCATCTTTGCCGCCTTTTCCGTCAACAGACAGGCGCATCGATCCTGATTTATTTCAATGCCAAAAGAATGGCTCTTGCAAAGCAGCTGATCTCACAAGGTGAAAGCGCCACCGCTGTCGCCTTACGTCTCGGATTTCACGACTATTCTACGTTCTACCGCACCTACCGCAAGCAAATGGGAGAATCTCCCGTGCGAAGGATGAAATAATCTAAAAGAGGCTGTCTCAAATGCTTTTTTCGCCTTTGAGACAGCCTCTTTTCAGATTACACAGCGGACTTTTTACATCGCTGTTTCTTATTTGTAGACCTCTTCAAACATCTCTTTTGCCAGATTCAATCTGTGCGCGTTGTTAAGAAGACTGTAAAGATTGATATCCACAGTTGCCTGCATCGGGCATGCGTTGAATCCCAAAAGATGATCGTTGACGTATCCCTTCTCCATGTAAAGATAAACGAATTGCGAAATGTTCTGCTGTGCCGTCCAGTCGCTTGCCACCGGAATCTGGTCATAGCCCATTTCAAAGGTATCCCGACACGCTTCATACGTTCTTCTGGAAGGATACTCCCCTTTCTCGTTCAGAAGAATCCTCTCAAACCAGCCGTGGGAGATCACACAGCTGTGCGGCAGCCTTTCAGCCCACCCCTCGGGATGATCGTAGTAATAATCCCCGTAGATCCAAGGGCGCGCTCCGTTTGCCTCTACACAGGAAATATAGTACAAAAGATCGCTCCACCATGTCTCGGGCTCTCTTGGCATCAAGCCTTCTCTCGTATAGGAATTTTGCCACCAAAGACGCGGACGTGCGGGATTCAGCAAATGCTCCTCATTCATACCGAGGTGGAAGAAGCGCGGACGGTCAAACAGCTCGCAAACCTCGTCGATCAGATCCCTGACCACGCGGCGATATTCCTCCGTTCCCTTCATGCGGCTGTAATCCCTCAACCATGCATCGTGATAAGAGGAGAAATTGAGCATAGGAATCGGCTCAAGTCCCAATGCACGGATACGTGAAAGCTCCTCGCGCAGCTCCTCACGGCTCCAAGCTCCCGAAATCCCCAGCTCCGGGTGACTCTTATATTGCACACCTTCCCCAAGATCGATCACAAGCATATTGATTCCGAACGAAGGAAGTTGATCCACAACACGCTTCCACGTTGCCCTGTCTGTCAGCATTTCGTGCTGATAGTGTCCCGTGGACTGGCATTGAAACTCACCGCCGTTTTCGGGTGTACTGGTTTCATCGCGCCACATGTTAAATCCCAATTGAATGGTATAACTCCAGATTCTTTCCATATTCTCGCCCCCTTTTATCCTTCCGGATGCAATCTTTCAAACATATTCCGCGCATATTTGTTTCTGTGCGCGTCATTCAGAAGCGTGTAAAGACTGATGCGGTCGGTCGCTTGCCACGGTGCAGTCAAAAAGCCGAGCAAATGCTCGTTTGCCATTCCCTCGTCCT
This sequence comes from Eubacteriales bacterium, assembly GCA_045536125.1. Taxonomy (GTDB): domain Bacteria; phylum Bacillota; class Clostridia; order Oscillospirales; family CAG-272; genus UMGS1865. The sequence continues at coordinate 7,830 of JAZSMX010000003.1, forward strand.
CAAAAAATTGCATGATCTGCGCGATATTCTGGTGACATGCCCAGGTGGAAACGCAAGGAATCTGGTCGTATCCGTGCTTCGCAAGATCGACCATACCCTGCAATCCTCCCGCCCCCGGGAAGACACCGCTCTCATCGCGCGGCACCACTCTCTCGTAATTTCCCTCGGATTGGATACATTCATTCGGCATCCGCTTGAAATAAATGTCCTTCGTACGGCGATTGGGATCGCTCCATACCCACGGGCGACAGTTATGCTTTTCGAGACACTTCATGTAGAAATAAAGATCGTGATACCAAAGATCCGCACAGCGAATAATCGTCACGCCCTTGCGATGATCGGGAATATATTCCTCATCAAGTCCCAGATGGAAAAACCGAGGATGATCAAAGATCTCACATACCTCATTGATCAGATCTGCTACCACCTCGTAATATTTTCTCGTTCCCAGCATGTGAGAGTACTCACCGAGCCACGCATCGTGATATGCTGAAAAATTCAACTTCGGAATCGGCTCAAGCCCCATCGCACGCATCCTGGCAAGCTCTTCGCAAAGCTCCTCACGCGTCCATGCTCCCTTGACGGAAATCTCAGGATGCGTTTCGTAAAGAAGTCCCTCTCCGATATCAATGACGACCATGTTGAAACCGCTTTCAGGCAAAAAATCAATCACCTCACGCCATACCTCACGGTCGGTATACATCTCGGGCTTGTATCTTCCCGTCACCTGCGTTTGAAGAGGACCGTTGAATTCCACACGAGACCACTCGTCGCGCCACATATTGTGACCGAGTTGAATAAAATAGCTCCATATTTTTTCCATATTGACGTCTCCTTTTTTTCTTTCGGATGAAATCTTCGCAAACGTATTCGTCGCATACTCGCTTCCGTATGCATCATTCGGTAACATATAGGGCAGCAAAATCGGCAGGTTGCTTAACCCAACGGTATTCAAAGCCTTATAGGTTCGAATCCTTGAGGGCACCTTCAGTGTGCATCTGCCCATGCCTGCACGGTTAAAATCTCGCGACAGGTACGAAGGACGTCCTCCGTATCGATCAGAAGATCTCCCGCGCCTTGGATCTCTTTTAAAAACTCTCCAAGCCCCGTAGTCTCGTACGCAAGCTTTTTCACGGGAGAAAATCCACTGTCCCCATCCAATGCCACCTGAAGAAGCGAGGTGCTGTCCGAATCAATCCCGGCAGCTCCGCCGCCCTTGAGCTTATACTCCGCGACACCCTTGGTCCCCCAGAAGGTCATTCTCCAGTAAGTCTCCAAAGAAAACCCGCAGCTGGAAGGCGCGGCATAGGAAACGTCCGCAGTAAAGCCGGCACCGTTTTCAAGCTCCACCATCAATTGACCGCAATCACGGAAGGTGGGAACTTCTTTTGCGAAATGATTCCACGTGCGCGCAGCAGTCACATTTTTAAGTCCGTATCCCGTAACAAAGCGCACAAGATCCATGGCATGGATCGCAATATCGTTGATGGTACCGCCGTGCTTCCCTTCTTCAAAATACCAGCCGGGACGCACACCGTATTGCAGGGGATGCTGTCCCGTAACGTTGATTGCTCCGATCTCGCCAAGAACCCCGTCACGGATCATTTCACGGATGTTCCGAATCCCCGCACTGAAGCGCATCGTAAGATAACAGCCAACCTTCAATCCCTTCTCCCGGGAAAGGCGTTCGATCTCGTCAAGCTCTGCAAGGCTTGTGCAAACAGGCTTGTCGGCATATACGTGCAAGCCCGCGCGAAGCGCTGCGATTGCCTCCGCGCCTCTTTCCCCGTAGCAACCGCCAAGGCAGATCGCATCCACGCGCCGATCCGTAAGAACGGACTCAAGAGTCGGGTAGTTAAAGGAGATACCAAGTCCGTCGGCAAGCGTGCGCCCCTCTTCGGTATCCTCCCATGCACCAAGCACGTTGATTTCGGGATTTTTCATGGCTTCCTTATAGATCTCCCCCGTATGTCTATGCTTGAAACCCACAAAAACCAGATTCATCATATCAAAAGCTCCTTTCATTCTGCCGCGTAAACACCGCGAGCGTCTTCCGTGGACAGTATACCATAAAAGCAACGCATTGTAAATACTTTTTTCCTTTTTCAAGAGAAAAGCGAAAAAAATTCGCAGTCGAAAGACTTGACAATTCAGAATACAAAAATTATAATAAATCTTGGATACAAAACACATAAATCATAGGAGGTTATGATGGATTCTTTAAAATTCGACCTTGCCAAAAAGCTTGGCAAATTCAAGATTCTCAACGCCACCAACGGCGGCCCCTGGCACAAACGCCACGCCACAGACCAATTCAGAAGCAATTTTGAGGATTACAAAGCTGCCCGAATCCCCTATTCCCGCAATCACGATTCCGGCGTGATTTCTATCTACGGCGGTCCTTACAGTCACGATATTTCCAAAATTTTCACAAATTTTGATGCTGATGTCAACGATCCCGATTCCTATGATTTTGCTTGTACCGACGAAGCGATTCTAACCGCTTTGGACGCAGGCACGGAAACCTTTTTCCGTTTGGGAGAGACCATCGAGCACCAAATCAAAAAGCACGCGACGATTCCCCCGCGCGATTTTCAAAAATGGGCAGAGATCTGCGAGCATATCATTCGGCACTATAATGAAGGCTGGGCAGAAGGTCTGCATTTGAACATTCAGTATTGGGAAATTTGGAACGAGCCGGATCTTGATCCCGATGACGCAACCAACAAACGCACATGGGGTGGCACCAAGGCGCAGTTTTTTGATCTGTATGAAATTACCGCGAAGCATCTCAAGGCAAAATTCCCTCACCTGAAAATCGGCGGTCCCGCGCTTGCGGGCAACATGGAATGGGGAGAAGACTTTCTCAAGGAGATGCACCGTCGCGAGGTTCCGATTGATTTCTTCTCCTGGCACATCTATGCCACCAATCCCGAAAAGATCGTCGCTCGCATCGAAAAGGCGAAACAGCTTCTGCTTGAAAACGGTTACGAAAATGCGGAAAGCATCCTCAACGAGTGGAACTATGTCAAGGGATGGGAAGACGAATTCAAGTACAGCATTATGATGATTCACGGACTCAAGAATGCATCCTTTATCCTCTCCACCATGGCGCTCTCTCAGGTAGCCCCCTTGGATATGCTGATGTACTACGACACCCGTCCCGGTCCATTCTGCGGCATCTTCGACATTTACTCCTACGATGCTCTGAAGGGTTACTACGCCATGAACTGGTACGGCAAGTTTTACGATCTTGAAGCCGAGATCAGAAGTGAGGACACGGTTCCCAACGTCTACACTCTCTGCGGCACGGACAAGAATGAAAAAATCCTTTGCGCCATGACACACTATTCCGACGATGACAATGCAGCCGCGAAGGAGATTTCTCTTGACTTCGGACGCGACGGCACGTATGAAATCTATCTTGTGGATGAAGATCATAACGGTGAATTGGTAGCAACCACCTCTGATCTTACCTTCACGCTTCCCGTGCATACCTGTGTTCTGATTCGCGAAATCTGACAGTAAAAACCGCGCTATCAAGGAAAATCGCACTTCAAAAACAAGCTCTGTCAATTCACCAAGCAAACAGGGGGTGTCTCAAATGCATTTTGCATTTGGTCGACACCCCCGTGGTTTTTGCTTGACGGCTCGACGCCGTCATTTTCGCCCATCGTTCTATCAAATTTTATAGTATTTTTAAGCGAAAACCGCAAATT
>JAZSMX010000008.1:0-9756 GCA_045536125.1 Eubacteriales bacterium
AAGGGGGTGTCTCAAATGCATTTTGCATTTGGTCGACACCCCCGTGGTTTTTGCTTGACGGCTCGACGCCGTCATTTTCGCCCATCGTTCTATCAAATTTTATAGTATTTTTAAGCGAAAACCGCAAATTCCCCGGCGCAAAAAAGCCTACAGTCGCCTTTTTCGCGCGAGGGGCTGTCTCAAATCGTCGATTTGAGACACCCCCTTTTTGGCGAAGAATCGCGAAGAACCAAAAAAATAGGATGTATGAGCGTTTTTCTTCTTTAAAAATGTAAACATTGCTTAAACTTTGTGCAAAACGTGTTTAAAATGCGATGGTTTTGTGATAAAATGGACGAGCTGCAGATTTTTCACAGGAACGAAAGAAAAAAGACGTATGGAGGATCTATGAATTACATTCAAATTGTCAATCTGATTTTCGACATTCTCTACGGACTTACAGGGCTGATCGTTCTGCACTATATCGTGTTTGCCCTTGTGGCCCTTTTTCCTCATTCTGGCAACCCCCGCGGAATTTGTGGCGATCTTCTCCAAAAACGTTGCGTGGAAAACCATTCCGCACAAAAATACCACAACCTTTGAGGATCTTCACCAAGGAATCAACAAATAACAAAGGAGACACAAAATGGTACTTGAACTGAGGAACGTTGACAAGTCCTTTGGGGACAAGAAGGTCCTTGCAGGGGTGTCCTTCACGGCAGAGGGGGGACGTGCCTTCGGTCTGCTCGGCAGAAACGGTGCGGGGAAGACGACGTCGATCCGTATTCTGATGAACGTATTTCCCTCGGATCGGGGAGAGGTGCTGGTTGACGGAGCTCCCATCGATTACGAAAAGATCGGCATCGGCTACCTTCCCGAGGAAAGAGGACTTTATCCGAAAAAGATCATCATTGATCAGCTGGTTTATTTTGCGGAGCTGAAGGGGATGAGCACAAAGGATGCCACACGCGCCGTAGATGATTGGCTCGCAAGACTTGGAATGAGCGAATACCGTAACCGTCGTCTTGATACCCTTTCAAAAGGGAATCAGCAGAAAATCCAGCTCATTACCGCCTTGGCGCACGATCCCGAAATTGTGATTCTTGACGAGCCCTTCTCGGGACTGGATCCCGTGAACGCGATGCTCCTTAAGGACGTGGTCAAGGAAGAGATCGCCAAGGGAAAGATCGTTCTGTTTTCAAGTCATCAGATGAGCTACATCGAGGAGTTTTGCGACAGCATCGCCATCATCAACCGAGGGAAGGTTGCCATCAGCGGAGATCTGCGCGAAATCAAGAGAAATTACGTGCGTGACAAGCTTGTGGTCAGCTCCCCCCATCCCGAAGAGATCAAGAGGTATTTCGGGGATGCCGCCACCGAGCGCGAGGACGGCACATTGCTCATCCAGCTTGCAAGTCCTGATGACAAACAGGCAACAATGAAACGCCTTGTTGAAAACTACGATATCGACGAGGTTAAGGTGTTCGAGCCTTCTCTGAACGATATTTTCGTAGAGTATGCGGGTTCGCAGATTTAAGGAGGCGAGATCAATGAAACAGTTTGGAAAGATACTGAAATTTGAATTAAAGGGCTATCTCAAGAATAAAGCCTTTGTTGGAATTACGATATTCCTCGTAGTAGCAATCGCAATTGCTATGTTTATACCTAATATCGTTTCGGCATTTAAGTCTGACGATGAAGGCGCTACCGAACAGACAGATCTTCCCGTTATGCTTGTGTATGCTGAAGACGAAAGTCTTTCGGGACTTGTCAAAGAATACTTTACCGGAGCATTTACGGGATACAACGTTACCGTAGCGGAAGGTACGATCGACGATGTGAAAGCAAAAATCACTTCAGGTCAAGCAGAATGTGCCTTTGTACTGAATAGCGCTTCCTCATATACCTACTACGTCAACAATCTGTCTATGTACGATTCCAATGAGGCAATCGCAAGCGGTGTGCTTCAAGAAGTATACCGCGTAAATGCAATGATGCAGAACGGACTGACTCCGGAGCAGGCAAGTGAGATCATGGCTGTTCAGATCGAAAGCAGCACCGAAACGCTCGGTAAGGATCAGATGCAGAATTTCTTCTATACCTATATCATGATTTTTGCTCTGTATATGGTAATTCTCCTTTACGGACAAATGGTTGCGACCAACGTGGCAACAGAAAAAGCTTCGAGAGCTATGGAAGTGTTAGTTACGAGCGCAAAGCCCGCGAGTATGATGTTCGGCAAGGTGCTTGCATCCTGTATTGCAGGTCTTGTTCAGCTTGTTGCTATTTTCGGTTCGGCTCTTGTATTCTATAATATCAACAAATCCGCTTGGGGCGATAATATGATTATCCAGTCGATTTTCAATATCCCCGTGGATCTCTTCGTATTCATGTTGGTATTCTTTATACTCGGTTTCCTGATTTATGCCTTCCTGTATGGAGCGATTGGTTCTACCGCGTCTAAGCTTGAAGACATCAACACATCTGTAATGCCGATCACATTCCTCTTTATCATCGCATTCTTTGTTGTTATGTTCTCTATGGCAAGTGGAAGTGTTGATACTGTTCTTATGAAGGTTTGCTCGTATATTCCGTTTACATCTCCCATGGCGATGTTTACAAGAATTTGTATGAGCACGGTTGCTTGGTATGAAATTGCAATTTCCATTGCCATTCTGATCGGTTCCACGATCGGTATCGGCGCACTGTCTGCGAAGATCTACCGTGTGGGTGTTCTTCTGTACGGAACTCCTCCGAAGATCTCGACGATAATGAAAACTGTGTTTAAGAAACAGTAAGAAAAATTGATCCTACTTTAACTTTTTTAATACCGTAAAACAGTTGAAATATTCATAAAAATATGATATAATTATAATACAAGTAATTATAGTTTCCCGATGAGGTTATGGGAAATCAATCTGTATAAGAACGACGGTACGCCCATAGCTTTGGATGAGTTATGGGCGTATTTTGCTTTCCAAAGTGTTGATAGTAAAAATCAAGCGGAAACATGTTAAAGGGAGACTATTGATGAACAATTTGAAAGGAAGGTGAACTATGAAAATTCAATTTATCGGTGCGGCGCATGAGGTAACAGGAAGCTGTACCTTGCTTGAAGTAAACGACAGATATTATCTCATCGATTGCGGTATGGAACAGGGAATTGACGTGTTTCAGAACGTCGCCTTGCCAATCTCTCCGAGTCAGGTCGATGCAGTCTTTCTGACACACGCGCATATTGACCATTCCGGAATGTTACCAAGACTTTATAAGGACGGCTTCCGTGGCATTATTTACGCAACAGAAGCGACTGCAAAGCTGGCAGATATCATGCTTAAGGATAGTGCGCATATCCAGATGAGCGAAGTGGAATGGAAAAACAGGAAAGCGGAACGTTCGGGCGATGAGAATCAGCAGCCTACCTATACCTTAGAGGATGCGATCGGAGCCATCAAGCTGTTTCGCGGTGTTCCTTATAATCAAAGGATCACGGTGTCCGCAGGCGTGGATATCCGCTTTACGGATATTGGGCATCTGCTCGGATCTTCGGCAATCGAGATATGGTTACGTGAGGGTGAGTATGACAGAAAGATCGTATTCAGCGGAGACGTTGGCAATACCGATCAGCCTATCATCAAGGATCCTTCACCCGTAGCGGAAGCAGACTATCTTGTTTTGGAATCGACGTATGGCAGCCGTAACCATGAGCGTCATACCGATACCATTGAGGAATTTGCACATCTTATCGATCAAACGCTCACAAAAGGCGGCAACGTCATAATACCTTCCTTTGCCATCGGACGCACGCAAGAGCTTCTGTACGCGATCCGTGAGATCAAGCAGAGAGGACTTGTAAAGGATACGGATTTCCCCGTCTACGTTGACAGCCCATTGGCAATCGAAGCAACTGAGATCTTCTCCAAGTGTGATCCCGCGTGCTTTGATGAAGAAACAAACAAACTGATCGAGCAGGGAATTGATCCCATTAAGTTCCCGAACTTACGTCTTTCGGTAACAGTCGAGGAATCCAAACGTATCAACGAAACTCCGGAGCCAAAGGTCATTCTTTCTGCAAGCGGAATGTGCGAAGCGGGCAGAATCCGACATCATCTCAAGCACAATCTATGGAGACCGCAGAACCTCATACTCTTTGTTGGCTATCAGGCAGAAGGTACTCTTGGCAGGAACTTAATTGAGGGCGTACAGAACGTTCGACTGTTCGGTGAGGATATTGCGGTCAGAGCTCAGATTAAGTCACTCAAAGGAACCAGCGGACACGCCGATCAGCAGGGACTTATTTCGTGGCTTGAGAGCTTTGAAAAGAAACCTCGTACCGTCTTCCTGAATCACGGAAATGAGGAATCCATCGCGGTCCTGACCGATGAGCTTAAGGAGCGTGGATACGCGGTAGAGGCTCCGTACAGCGGAACCGAATATGACCTTGTAAAAGGCATTATGACCGCCTATACCGAGAAGAAGCGTGTAACGGCAGCAGATGCAGCTAAGGCTCGTTCGAGAAAGAACAGTATCCATCGTGACCTTGTATCGCAGGCTGAGGCACTTCTTGCTCTTGCAAAGCGCTGTGAGAGCCGTCCGAATAAGGAAAATGCCAAATTTGCAGCGCAGATCAGAGCACTCATGGATAAGTGGGAACGTTGAGTTGATAGATAAGTAAATACAGCTAAAAAAGAAGGATTTAAAGAAGCCCTCGTTCCATTACGGAGCGAGGGCTTCTTCTTACTTGTTATACTTTCTCAAACATCGTCTTACCCGATTAATATGCCGTTCAAAATCTCCATTATCGATCAATTCAGTGAGAACGTATTGCATAAAGGTAGGAACGGTGCAGGAGTAAAAGCCGAGCTTTTCTTCATACGTTTTGACAAGATGTTTGGGAAGTACCATGTATCCGATACGAAGAGAGGGAGAGATTGTTTTGGAAAAGGTATTCAGATATATGACATTATCGTTTTTCGAGAGGGCAAACAGCGTATCCGTGGGCTTTGTGGAAACAGAGAACTCCGATTCAAAGTCATCTTCGATGATATATCGGTTTTTCTGATTTGCCCATCGAACGTATTCGTGAAGCTTTGAGGCTGTTGCGCTAACACCCGTAGGGAAGCTTCTGTACGGCGTGGTGTGAATGACACTTGCGGTAGTATTTGAGAGAGCGGCACTGTCAATACCGTCGTGCGAGAGGGGGAGCAACTCATATCCCACCTCCGATGCGTGATAAATCTCCTCAATCTTTTTATAGGAAGGAGACTCAATCCCGTAGGTATGAGATCTTCCAAGCATCATGATGATGTGCTCATACAGGTATTCCGATCCTGAGCCGATAATGATCTGTTCGGTATCAACCGAAATACCTCTGTTACGTGCAAGGTATTGTTTGATTGCCTCTCTTAACTCAGTGCAACCGTAGTTAGGTGACTTCTCAAGCAACAGATCACCGTGCTCCGTCAAAACCTTACGCATTGTTTTGCTTAAAACAGAGAGAGGAAAATCCGGATAGGCATGCTTTGTTTCGGTTGCAGGGTGATATTTGTGAGTTGTCTTGGCGGTTGATGCAAAGCCATCTGCCTTACGGAAGCTTACCACGTATCCGCTCCGTTCTCTTGACTCTACGTAGCCTTCGTCAGAGAGCAGGGCATATGCGTGCTCAACAGTCACTGTGCTTATTCCAAGCTCCTCGGCAAGAGCGCGGATAGATGGAAGCTTGCTGTCAAACCGTAGAACATCGTTTACGATATCCTCACGTAACTGGTTATATAGCTGGAGGTAAACCGGGCGTTTTTCTTTATCGATTACGTACTTCATCTGTATATATAAAATTCTCCTAAACTGACTATTTTAATATGTACAGAGATATTATATAATAATAGCATCAAAATGTCAAGGAGTAATGATCAGATGTCTCATAATCATCAAAAAAAGATTGCTGTGATCAATGATTTCTGTGGCTTCGGACGTTGCTCTATTGCGGCGTCCTTGCCGATTATTTCTGCAATGAAGATACAGTGCTGTCCGTTGCCGACGTCGATTTTTTCCAATCATACCGGATTTGAAAGCTTTTATTATACCGACTACACGGAGCATATGAATATCTATATGGATGAATGGAAAAAGCTTGATCTTCAATTTGAGGGGATTCTTACAGGATTCCTCGGGTCTGTCGAGCAGATCGGAATCGTAAAACGATTTTTAGAGCTGTTCAAGACAGAAAATAATATAACAGTCATCGATCCGGTTATGGGGGACTACGGAAAGCTTTACCCCACCTATTCACCCAATTTGGCAGAGCAAATGAACTCTCTTGTTCCGTATGTCGATATCTTAACGCCGAATCTAACGGAGGCTTGTATTCTTACCGGGACTGAGTACCATCCGGATATGAATGAAAACGAACTTTTCGTGCTGTGCAGTAAGCTTGCCGATATGGGTCCAAAGAAGATTGTTGTTTCGGGGCTTGAACGTGGAGACAGTCTTGAAAACTTTGTTTTTGAAAAAGGAAAAGATGCCGAAGTTATTATGGAACATAAGGTGGGACCGTTCCGCTCCGGTACGGGAGACGTATTTTCCTCCATTATCGCTGCTGATGCGGTAAAAGGAAAGGAATTCGGCGATTCGATACGCCATGCGTCCTCTTTCATTGCAAAGGTTTTGCGTCGCACGGTGGAGCTTGATTTGCCGAAGACGGATGGCATTTGCTTTGAAGAATTCTTAACGGAGATTTGATTGGGGGAATTATGAAAAACAATAAAATCAGACTAATGTGCTTTGCCGGCATATTTACGGCAATCGTATTTGTTTTTACCGCTTATCTTCATATCCCAAGCCACACGGGTTATACCCACGTTGGCGACGGCTTTATCTATCTTGCCGCCTGCTTGCTTCCTCTGCCTTATGCTATGTTCGTAGGAGCTGCAGGAGCACTTCTTGCCGATTGCTTGACCGGCTTTGCAATCTGGGCGCCCGGCTCGATCATTATCAAAACGGCTGCGGTCCTTGTGTTTTCGAGAAAGAGCAAAAATATAATCTGCTTGCGTAACATCCTCGCATTGATTCCTGCTTGGGCATTCTGCATTGGCGGATATTATCTGTATGAAGCAATGATAACAGGCAATTTCGTTGCGCCTCTTGCGGGAATTCCCGGATACATAACACAGTCTGCATTAAGCACTGCACTCTTTATCATCGGCGGTATCGCAATGGATAGATTAAACGTCAGAGCAAAATTAAACGGAGGTGGCTCACTATGATGACAATTACTTATCCCGTATATAACGGTATTTACGTAAATATGACAAATCGCTGCCCCTGTGCTTGCACATTTTGTTTGCGGCATCTCAGCGATCACGTGGAGGGATCGGATTCTCTTTGGCTCGACAGGGAACCTACTGTAAAAGAGATTTGTGATAGCATTGATACGTGGGATCTGACCAAGTATAGCGAAATCGTTTTCTGCGGATACGGAGAGCCTACGGAGCGTCTTAACGATCTGCTTGAGGTAGCGAAGTATATCAGATCAAAAAGCGATATCAAGATCCGTATCAATACCAACGGACTTGCCGATTTGATATGGAAGGAATCAACAGCGCCAAAACTTGAAGGTCTCGTTGATACGGTTTCCGTTAGCTTAAATGCAACCAATAAGGAAGAGTATTTGAAGGTGGTTCGTCCTAAGTTCGGTATTGAGTCTTATGATGCGATGCTGAAGTTTACAAAGGAATGCACAAAGTACGTTCCCAATGTTGTTATGACGGTCGTTGACGTCGTTACCTCAAAGGAAGATCAGGAGCTTTGCAGAACAATCTGTGAATCCGTCGGGGCAACGCTTCGTATTCGTCCTTATATTGAATCTTAAGCTGAAAATTTCAAAAAAGGTATTGCAATCTTTTTAAAAAAGGTGTATAATATACCCATAATTAAATAAACGGGAGCTTGTAGACAGGCTGAGAGGAAGGTGTGACCTTCGACCGAGAACCTGATTTGGATAATGCCAACGTAGGGATGCCTGATACGAGGATATTGGGAGGAACAAAGAAATTTTTGGAGTTACCGAATCGGTAGCTCCTTTTTTGTTGCAATTTTTTGGAGGTGTGAAATGGTAAAGGTAAACGGAGAGCAAAGGGAGATTGCCGGCAAGACGCTTAGTGAGTATCTTGCGACAACCGACTACGATCTCAAGCGGATCGCAACAGAGCTGAACGGAGATATCGTTCCGAAGGCTGCTTATGCTGACACCGTATTGAAGGACGGAGACAGCATTGAGATCGTCAGCTTTGTGGGAGGTGGCTAAGTGATCCCGACAAAAGAAGAATGGAACAGCGCCTTGGAGGAACGCCACGGCAAGAAGCTGCACAAGGCATTTTCATCGGCTTCGGTTGCCGTGTGCGGTCTTGGCGGTCTTGGCTCCAATATCGCCATAGCACTCGCAAGAGCAGGCATAGGTAAGCTGATATTGATTGATTTTGACCGTGTGGAGATCACCAATCTGCACCGTCAGCAATATAAGGCATCGCAGATCGGTACGTATAAGACCGATGCTCTTGCGGAGAACCTGCGTGAGATTGCTCCGTATATTTCCCTTGAAATACATACGGAGCGAATTACGGAAGGAAATGCCGTAACGCTTCTTTGGGACGCGGACATCATCTGCGAAGCATTTGACGATTCGGAAGCCAAGGCGATGCTTGCGGAGATTGTACTCACTGAAATGCGGGATAAATACTTCGTAGCCGCTTCGGGTATGGCAGGTCTTTATGACGCCAATCGCATCAAAACAAGAAAAGTAACGAGCAAATTCTATCTGTGCGGCGACGGAGAAAGCGACGTCGCAGACGGAATCGGGCTGATATCGTCCCGTGTGATGCTTTGCGCCGCACACGAGGCACACACGGTACTCAGAATTTTAGCAAATAATTTTGAAGAATAGAGAGGAAAACAAAATGAACAACGACAAACTGATCATCGGCGGTCACGAATTTAACTCCCGTTTCATTCTCGGCTCGGGCAAATATTCCATGAAGCTCATCGAGGCGGCAGTGAGAGATGCGGGAGCGGAGATCATCACCTTGGCAGTCCGCCGTGCCAATACCAAGGAGCACGAAAATATTCTTGATTATATCCCAAAGGGAATCACATTGCTTCCCAATACCTCGGGCGCAAGAAACGCCGAGGAAGCGGTTCGGATCGCCCGTCTTGCCCGTGAGCTTGGGTGCGGGAACTTCGTAAAGATCGAGATCATGCGGGATTCCAAATATCTGCTTCCCGATAACGTGGAAACCGTCAAGGCAACCGAGATTCTTGCCAACGAGGGATTTGTGGTCATGCCGTATATGTACCCCGATCTGAACACCGCACGTGACCTTGTAAACGCAGGTGCGGCAAGCGTGATGCCCTTGGCTTCTCCCATCGGCTCAAACAAAGGACTTGCAACCCGTGAGTTTCTTCAGATACTCATTGACGAGATCGACCTTCCCATCATCGTGGATGCGGGGATCGGAAAGCCCTCGCAAGCTTGCGAAGCCATGGAGATGGGCGCGGCAGCGATTATGGCAAACACCGCACTGGCAACCGCGGGCGACCTTCCTATGATGGCGTCGGCATTCAAGCAGGCGATCGAAGCAGGTCGTAAGGCATACCTTTCGGGACTTGGCAGAGTGCTCACCCGTGGTGCATCCGCCTCCGATCCCTTGACAGGCTTCTTGCGTGATTAAGGGCGGGAATTATGCATTATATGTTTTGTAAATTAGCTTATCCCGCCCACGAGTT